>JBOGGF010000054.1:0-37851 GCA_050743965.1 Acidimicrobiales bacterium | reverse complement strand
CGCCGGCTCACGGGTGCTGCTCGTGCTCGTGGGCGACGTGGCTAGGTGGTTCGAGCTGGAAGGTCGAGTGCTCGACGTCGAAGTGGTCGCCGAGGCATCGCTGCAGGGTGTCGAGGATCTGGGGCGCGTGGCCGCTGGCGAAGCAGTGGTCCTCCACGACCACGTGGGCCGAGATGGTCGGCAGCGCGGAGGTGACCGTCCACACGTGCAGGTCGTGCACGCTGAGCACGTGGTCGACCTCCACGAGGTGCCGTCGCAGCTCGTCGAGGGAGACGTCGGCTGGTGCCGCCTGGAGGAGGATCCGGCCGCCCTCGCGGAGCAGCCCCACCGCCGCCCGTACCATGAGGCCTGCCACCAGCAGCGAGGCCACGGCGTCGGCGCGCCGCCACCCGGCGACCACGATGACCACGCCGGCCGCTGCCGTGCCCCCGAAGGCGTAGAGATCGGTCATCACATGGGCGACGACCCCGGCGACGTTCAGGCTGGTGCGGTTGGCCCGGGCCAGGACGGTGGCCGCTACGACGTTGACGGCGGCGCCGACCAGGGCGACGGCCAGCACGACCGTGCCGTCGACGGGCGGCGGCGCGACCAGGTGGCGGATCGCCTCGATGGCGATGACGGCGGCCACCACGACCAACGTGACGCCGTTGCCGGTGGCCGAGAGGATCTCGGCCCGCTCGAGGCCGAAGGTCCAGATCCCCGTGGCCGGGCGAGCGGCGAGCCGGGCCGCCCACAGGCTCCCGGCCAGGGCGGCGACATCGGTGAGCATGTGGCCGGCGTCGGCGAAGAGCGCAAGGGACCCGGCCACGGCGGCTGCCACCACCTCACCGACCATGAACGAGGCGATGAGGGCGAGGGCGACGGCAAGGTAGCGGGCGTCGGCGCCGGGCCCGGGCCCGTGCCCACCTCGGCCGGCGGCGCCGTGACGCAGGTCATCCGCACCGGGGCGGGTGACCCTGTGGGACGGTGTGGTCTCGCCGCCGACCATGCCGGGTCAGGACCGCCCGGCGGTCTCGTGGATGGCGTGCTGCAAGGAGACGTCGAGCAGCAGCCGGACGTGGGCGTCGTCGAGGCGGTAGAAGATCATCCGACCGTCCCGGCGGTGGCGCACGATCCCGGCCGTCCGCAGCAGCCGCATGGCGTGCGAGACGGTGGTCTCGGGCACGTCGGCCGCCGCGGCCAGGTCACACACGCAAAGCTCGCCCGCCTCCAGCAGCGCATAGAGGATCCGTACCCGCTTGGGATCGCCCAGCAGGCGGAAGCAGGCCGCCAGGTCCTCTGCCTGCGTCGGGCCGATGAGACGGTCGCGGGTGGCTGCCACGCGAGCCGGATCGACCTGGCGGACGGCGCACCCGTCCAGGCCGACGACGCCGTCGTCCTGCGGCTTCGTGATTGACATCTTCACATCTATGAAGATAACTGGCGCCTTCGGGCCTTGCAATCCCCCGGTGGCCACGTTGGCCCTGCCACGCCCGTCATCGAGCGGCTGGGGCGTGATTCAGACGGCGGGATCCGGCGGCGGTGCCGTCTCCAGGGCTCCCTCCGGTGCCGTCTCGGGTACCGTCTCCAGCGCCAGCAGGGCCGTCTTGGCCGGGAGCCCGCCGGCGTAGCCGCCAAGGCTCCCGTCGCTGCGGAGCACCCGGTGGCACGGCACGACGATCGCCAGCGGGTTGGTGGCGCACGCCGTGCCGACGGCCCGCATGGCCCGGGGGTTCCCGGCGGCGGTGGCGACGGCCGCGTAGCTGGCGGTCGAGCCGTAGGCGATCGCCCGCAGCTGAGCGAGGACCGCCAGGCGGAAGCCCCGGGCGAGCTGGAGATCGAGGGGGAGGTCGAAGCGTCGCCGCCGCCCGGTGAAGTACTCGTCGAGCTGGCGGGTGACGCCGTCGAGCCGGGCCGGGGCGTGCAGTACCCGCGGGCTGATCCGGGCCGCCAGGTCGGCGAGGACTCGGTCGTGGTTGGCGGTCGGGTAGGCCACCCGGACCAGGCCGCGGGGGGTGGCGGCGAGCAGCAGCGAGCCGACCGGCGTCTCGAACGCCCGGTAGGCGACGTCGAGGAGGTCCTCGGTCGCCGCAACGGTCGCCAGCCGAGCACGGAGGCGGGCGGTCGTCTCGGCTGGCTCCCGGCGGACGCCCCCGGACAGGGCGCGGCGGAGCTGTCGATCGGCGCTGGTCATGGGTGTGCCTCCGTTCCGAGCGCGGCGCGTAGTGCGGCGATACCGTCGGCGGCCGCCCGCCGCGCCGCGGCGTCGGTCGAGCCGAGCAGCTGGGCGACCTCGCCATAGGGCAATCCGGCCACGTAGTGGTAGGCGACGGCGCCGCGTTGCTTGGTGGGCAGGGCGGCGAGCGCGGCCCACAAGGTGGCGTCGGGGTCGATGGGGACGCCGACGGTCGACCGCCGCTCGGGGAGCGGGGCCATCGGGAGCGGGGCGCGGGCCCGGGCGCGCACCCGGTCGACGGCCTTGCGGTGGGCGATGGTGACGAGCCAGCCCCGGACGTTGCTGTCCGGCCGGAGCCGGGGGTAGGCGGCGAGGGCGGCGAGGAACGTCTCCGACCAGGCGTCGTCGGCGTCGTGGGTGCCAACGACCGCCCGGCAGACCCGCAGGACCGCGGGTCCGTGGTCGACCACGACCTGCTCGAACGGGGGCAGGCTCACCTGAGCCCCCGCCGCGGCGAGAGCCGGGGCACCATCGGGCCCACCGGGACGGTTCGGTAATCGCTCACGCCATGCCAACGGTGGCGGCAACCGGTTCGTGAGGTGCGCCGCGAGCCCACCGGTTGCCTGGTCCTCAGTCGGGCGCCGGACGGCGCCCGCCGTAGATGACGTGGTCCAGCTCCTTCCAGTAGACGTCGACGCCCTCGAACCCAGCGGACCGGAGGAAGTCGAGCTGGAGGGAGAGAGGCGCGATGTAGCGCACGTGGTTCTCCCAGCGCGCGTGCTCCTCGGGGGTGCGGTGCTCCCGCTTGGCCGCAGCATCGGGGTCGCGGGCGTCCCCGACGCGGCGCCACGCCAGCTCGGTCGGGGCATCGCCCGCCGCCACCGGGTCATAGTTGAAGTACCAGGCACCCGGCAGCAGGCGCTCGTAGATCTCGACGAACAGCTGCCGCTTGCGCTCGTCGGGCAGGTGGTGGACGCACAGGGAGCTGATCGCCGCCTCGATGCCGCCGCCGAGCGCCGCCGGCCATCGGCCGGAACCGAGATCCAGCTCGACGTAGCGGTAGCGGCCCTCATAGGCGGCCAGCGCCCGCTCGCCCTCGGCCATCATCTGGGGCGAGTAGTCGGCAAGGACCGCCGTCGCGCCGTGAAACCGGTCGAGCACCGCCGCGCTGGCGGCACCGGTGCCGGCCCCGAGGTCCACGAAGATGAACTCGGCGTCGACCCCGAAGGGCAGCAGCTCGGCCGTCAACCGGCGCGGCCAGGCCCGCTGCCGCTCACGCTCGTCGGCGGTGGCGACCCACTGGGCGATGGCATGTTCGGACTTCCAGACGGCGGCGTTCGTGTCCTCGGTGTCGGGCATGGCCCCGACCCTAGAAGGCGCCTGTCCGCCGCGCACGGTTGGCCGCGCACTGTTGGGCGGGGGCCGTCGTGGGCAGGTGGTGCCCCATGACGGTCAACCGGATCCTGGGCGTGGATGCCGGCCCGCACAGCCTGCGCCTGGTGCTCGTGGGCGCCGACGGCCGCCGACCGCCCGACCGCCCCCGCGTCGTCGCCGTGGACGCCGCCTTCCACGTCACCGTGCCCGAGGTGGCTCGCACCGAGGCCCTGCCTGAGGAGTGGCGGTCTCGGTGGGATCTCGGACGGCGTGGCTTCCACGGGCTCTCGTACGCCTCGGCCGTGCCACGGGCTGCCAGGCTGCTCGGCCGGCGGCCGGCGGCCGACGGAGCTGCCCGCCGTCCTTGCCCATCTCGGCGGCGGGGCGTCGGTGTGTGCGGTGCAGGACGCGCGCAGCGTGTGGACGTCGATGGGGTTGACCCCGCTAGACGGGCCCGCTATGTCGACGCGCAGCGGCAGCGTCGACCCGGGCCTGCTCTCGACCTGATCGGCCGGCGGGGGATGACGGTCGAAGAGATCAGGGACGGGCTCGAGCGCCGCAGTGGCCTGCTCGGCCTGTCGGCGGCCGGAGCGGGGACACCCGCGAGCTGGTGGCCGCAGCGGCCGACGCCTCGCCTCGCCCTCGAGGTCTTCACCCTGCGGCCCGCCAGGGGATCCCTGCCGCGGCGGTCTGCCTCGACCGCTGCGACGCCCTCGGCTTCACCGGAGAGATCGGCGCGGACCAACCCGAGCTGCGCGAGGCGATCTGTGCCGGCCTGGGCCCGCTCGCGGTCGCGGGCGGTCTGGACCCCGTGGTCGACGCCGACGCCGGGGCGAGCCGGCCGGGCGCCCGCTTCGTGCCGCGGCAGGGGAGCAGAGGATTGCGGGGCGGCGGCTCTCGAGCGAGCAGACTGGGTGCGTGCCAACCACCTCCGCGTCAACGGGCTGGCGCGCGCTGGCGCTCCTCGTGGCCGGCGCGTTCTTCATGGAGAACCTCGACGGCACGATCGTGGTCACCGCCACCCAGCGGATGGCCCGGTCGTTCGGCGTGCACCCGGTGGCGCTCAACATCACGATCGCCGCCTACCTGCTCACCTTGGCTGTCCTGATCCCGGTGAGCGGCTGGGTGGCCGACCGCTACGGCGCCCGGACGATCTTCACCGCGGCGATCGTCGTCTTCACGGTGGCTTCCGGGCTCTGTGCCGCGAGCGGCAGCCTGGGGGAGCTGACGGCCATGCGGGTGCTCCAGGGGGTCGGCGGGGCGATGATGGTGCCGGTCGGACGGCTGGTGGTGCTGCGGGCGACGGCCAAGGCCGACCTCATCAACGCCATCGCCTATCTGACCTGGCCGGCGCTGGCGGCACCGATGATCGCCCCTGCCATCGGCGGCGCCCTCACCACTTACCTGTCGTGGCGGTGGATCTTCCTCGTCAATCTCCCGCTGGGGGTCGTGGCCCTCCTCGTCGCCCTCCGCATCGTCCCCAACCTCCGCCGTGACGACCACCGCGCCCTCGACTGGCGCGGCTTCCTCCTGACGGGAGTCGGGTTGGTGACGTTCGTCGGCGGGCTCGAGACCATCACCGACGGCACCACGACGTGGGGTCCCATCGCCGCCGCCCTGTTGACGGGTGCCGTGGTGCTGGCGATTGCGGTCCGCCACCTCCGGCGTAGCCGCCAACCACTGCTCGACCTCCGGGTCTTCCGCATCCCGACGTTCCGGGTGACGGCCGCCGGCGGTTCGTGCTTCCGCATGGCGATCGGTGCCGCACCGTTCCTGCTGCCGCTGCTCTTCCAGGAGGCGTTCGGGTGGAGCGCCTTCAAGGCCGGGCTGGTGGTGATCCCGGTCTTCGTCGGCAATATCGCGATCAAGCCGCTGACCACCCCGATCCTGCGCCGGTTCGGATTCCGCCGAACCCTCGTGGTCGCCAACTGCGCTGCCGGCGCCACGCTCGCGCTCTGCGCGACGTTCACCGCCGGCACGTCGCTGGTCCTTATCGTCGTCGACCTGTTGGTCAGCGGGGTCTTCCGCTCCGTCGGCTTCACCGCCTACAACACCATCGTGTTCGCCGACGTGGCCCAGGAGGAGATGAACAACGCCAACACCCTTGTCAGCACCATCCAGCAGCTGACGATGGGCCTCGGCGTCGCCATCGGTGGCTTGGCGCTCTACGCCGGCGCGCCGATCGACCGTGCCCTCGGAGTGGCCGGCGGCGGGCGAGGACCCTTCGAGGTGGCGTTCCTCCTCGTGGCCATCCTGCCGTTCCTCGCCGTCGTCGAGTCGGCCTCCCTCGGCCGGCAGGCGGGCGCTGCCCTGATCACCCCGTAGCGCGCACCTCGTGACGGCGCGTGCCGGCGCGCAGGCCGCAGTCGTGTTGAAATTCGGTGAACACCGAACCGGGATTGCAGTGACCGTCCAGCAGGGAATTGACGCGGTTCCGTCATACTGCAGCCCCCCTGAGCCGAGGCGAGCGCCTTGCGTTACCCGCCGTGTTGCCTGCTAAAACCTCCGACTTCCCCGGTGCGGGGTCCAACAGGAGGGGTTCTTTTCATGTGGAAGACGCGCATGTCGGTCGGCGCGCTCGCGGCGACCTCGCTGGCGGTCGGCGTGCCGCTGGCGCCGGTAGCGGCCGCCCCGTTGGGGACCAGCCCCGCTGCTCCGGTCGTCGGCGTGGTGCCGGCGCCCACAAGCCAGGGCTACTGGGAGGTCTCCTCCGACGGCGGGATCTTCAGCTTCGGTGCAGCCCAATTCCACGGCTCCGTGGGCGGACATCCCCTCGACCGACCGATCGTCGGCATGGTTGCCACCCCCGACGGCAGGGGCTACTGGGAGGTCTCCTCCGACGGCGGGATCTTCAGCTTCGGTGCAGCCCAATTCCACGGCGCCATGGGAGGGCGCCCCCTCGACCAGCCGATCGTCGGGATGGCCGCCACCCCGGACGGGCGGGGCTACTGGCTCGTCGCCGCCGACGGAGGCATCTTCGCCTTCGGCGACGCCGCGTTCCACGGATCGATGGGTGGCCATCCGCTCGGCCAGCCGATCGTCGGCATGGCAGCGGCGCGGGATGGCCAGGGCTACTGGGAGGTAGCGTCCGACGGTGGGGTCTTCGCCTTCGGCGACGCGCCGTTCCACGGATCGGCCGGCGGCCAGGCCGTCGGCTCATCGGTGGTGTCGATGGCGGCCGGTTCGAGCGGCACCGGCTATTGGGAGGTGGCGGCGAGCGGCACGATCGACGCCTTCGGCACCGCATCGGCGTCGTATGGCATGGTCACCGGCGCGGCGGTCGGCGGAGGGACGATCGCCACGATCGCCGCGAGCCAGGTTGGCAACGGCGACCCGTACGCCTACGGCCCGCTCGCCAGCACATGGTGCGCCTACTTCGCCTCGTGGGTGTGGGCGCGGGCCGGGGTCCCCATCCCGGCGACCGGGCCGGCGGCGTCGATCGGGACCTGGGCGATGACCAGCGGCGGCACGATCCTGCCGCCCTCGGCGACGCCAGCCCCCGGGGACGCCGTGCTGTGGGTGTCACCGGGCACAGCGAAGGTGTGGCCCGACGCCGCGGCGCTCAACATGCCCAACATCCAGCACGTCAACATCGTCACGCAGGTGCTCCCCGGCGGCGGGATCGTGACGGTCGGGGGCAACGAGAGCGGGGCCGTGCGCCAGGTCGGTCCGTACTCGCCGGCCTCGGCGAGCAGCTACTTCGGCCAGACGATCTACGGCTACGTCCAGCCGCCGGGCTGAGCCGGGCCGAGTCGCTCGAAGCTGCCCCCGCCGGCGTCGACGAGGAGGCGGGCCGCCCCGTCGAGCCCTACGACGTGGCCCGACGACGCCCGCCGGCGGGCGGTGCACGGCCCGTTGCCCCCGAGCACGGTGATGGCCAGCGGCGCATCGGGCGGGAGGTCAGGTGCGGCAGCGGCGTCGGGCATCGGTCGCGCCGGGGCCGGCGCGCCGTCAGGCACCTTGCCGGACACCGTCGACCACGACCTCGACCTTCAGGTCGTCGAAGGCGAGCAGCCACTGTACCGGCACGCCGTCGCCCCGCACCTCGTCCTCGTAGCTCCACACCACGTCGTCGACGGCGTGGTCGCCCCGGCGAGCCGACCAGTAACGGGCGGCGCCCTTGTACGGGCACTGGGTGACGGTGCTCGAGCGCAGCAGTTGCTCCATGGTGACGTCGGCGCGCGGAAGGTACCACCGGGGCGGAAGACTGGTCTCGCACAGCATCCGGGCCCGCGTCGAGCGGGCCAGCGGCGTGCCGCCGAGCTGGACCTCCACGCAGCGGGGCGTGAGGAACGAGTCGACACGGTGGTAGGGGTCACGGGGATGGACGAAGACCCGCTCGTCTTCCTCGTACCAGGCATCGACGGCGTCCCACGCCACGGTGACGTTCCCGGGCACCTCGGGGTCCTCCTCGGTGCCGCCGTCGAGCGTCACGTCGCCGCCCGGGAACGAGTAGCGGGGCAGCGAGCCTGCCGCGTGGACCATCGAGACGGCGTCGCTGTCGACGACCGTGCGGCCGTCCCAGACAGCCCGCACCCGGCGGGCAAACGGCTCGACGAGCACGAAGCGATCATCGGCGGTGGCATTGTGCCGCCCCTCGGCCTTGGGCCCGAACGGTCCTGATCCGACGGTGAGACCCATGGTTCGCTCCTCGCCCTCGATGCTGCGCTCACGCGGCGCGCATCCGTCTGGCGGCGCCGCGCGAGCGCAGTACCCGGCCGGGACGGGACCTAACCGGCGGGCGCCATCAGGCGCCGAGGTCCCGGGCCAACGTGGCGATGCCGTGGCCCCAGGCGGTGATCTGGTTGGTCGGCAGGAAGGCCTGGCCGGTCTTCGTGTGTGTGACCGCCGGGGCGGCCAGGTAGCGCTCGTGCCCGTTCGGGCCGATGAAGTAGACGATCGACGTGTGCAGGACGTCGGCGTTGGGCCCGGGGGCTGTCACGGCGATCTCGTACTTTGTCCACAGCTGCTCGAGGGTGGGCAGCGGGCCGGTGAAGAAGTGCCAGGTCGGGATGGTGTCGAGCTGGTGTGCCTTCGAGAAGGCGGCGATGGCGGACACTCCGAGTGCGTACTTGTTCACGTTGACGGCGAGGAAGACGGCGCGGTGGCCCGCCGAGCCGAGGTCGTGGTAAGCGTCGACGAACTCCTGGGAGAGGATCGGGCAAATGTCCGTGCAGTGGGGGTCCATGAACTCGAGGATCACTGGGCGACCGCGGAAGCTGTCCAACGAAAGCGTCTGCCCGCTCTGGTCGGTGAGGGTGAAGCCGGGCGCCCGGTGCGTTGGCAAAGAATCGAGGCCCATGAGGGCGGCGTCGGGGGTCGAGATGTTGGCGGGGATGCCGCTCGGGCGGATGCTTGTCAACGACGCCTGGTTGCCGGAGCGGACGGTGACGACGGCGACGGCCGTACCTGCCACCAGGACCACCGCCGCGGCCAGCAGCAGAAGGGTGCGCCGGGAGAACGACCGCCCGCCCCCACCTTCCCCACCGCCGCCGGCGCCGCCGGGGCCCCCCGGTCGCCGCTCGGTCGACGGCCTCTTCTCGCCATCGGCCGGCTTGGACGCTGCCGGCTTCACCATCGTCACCTCGACACCCCCACCGTCGTGCGCCTCCGATCGACACCGGCCGTAGCGCCCGGCAAATGATAGCGCCAGACCGGCGTCGGCTGGCTTAGCCCACCTTCCGCATCCGGACGGCCGTCCCGTAGGCGCAGATCTCGGTACAGTTCCCGCCCATCTCCGACGTGTCGAAACGGAACGCCAGCACGGCGTCGCCCCCCTTGGCCTGAGCCTCTTCGACCATGCGGCCGATGACTTCCTGGCGGCTGGCGGCCAGGTTCTTGGTCATACCGCGCAGCTCGCCGCCACCTAGCGACTTGAAGGCGGCGCCGAGCTGGGAGCCGATGTTCCGGCTCCGCACGGTCAGGCCGAAGACCTCGCCGAGGACCTCGGTCACCTCGTGGCCGGGGATGTCGTTCATGGTCGAGATGAGCATGGGTGAACGCTACCGCCGCTGCCGTGGCCGCGCGTGCTGGCCGCCTTGGTGGTGGCTACGACAGCAGCTGGCGGACCGTGAGCCGGCGCCCCGTCTGGAGCACGGCTCGGCGGTAGATGCCCGAAGCCAGTCGGGCGACGCCGACCGTGCAGCCCACGGAGACGAGGGCCGACAGCAGGAATTCCCACCACGTCGCCGATCCGTGCGCCACGAGCACCGGCATCCCGAACGGCGCCGTGGGCGGCAGGTAGGCGAAGACGGTGACGAGCAGGGACGGCGCGGCGGGACCGGCGCTCGTGAGACCGACGATGTAGCCGGCCATGATGGGGATGCTGAGGGGGAGGGAGAGGCTCTGGACCTGGGCCTGGCGGGCGGCCATCGAGCCGGCCGCGGCGAAGACCCAGGAGTAGAAGGCGTAGCCGATCAGGAGCCACACCAGGGTCGCACCCAGGAACAGCGGGGTGGTGCCGTCCAGCAGCGTGGACCCGACCGCCGCCGCGAGGACCAGGGCCACGGCGATGACGATGGCCGCCTGCAGGAAGGCCACCAGACCGATCCCGAGTACCTTGCCCCCGAGCAGCTGGACCGGCCGTACCGTCGCCAGCAGTACTTCCACGACCCGGCTCGTCTTCTCCTCCATCACCCCCATGAGGGTCCAGGTGAGGTACTGGGTGAGCAGCACGAAGATGAGAACGAGCCCGACGACCAAGGTGGCAGTCACGGCACCCTTTCGGGCTCCCCGCTCGAGGCCGTGCACCGGAACTGGCTTGGCGTGCGCCACGGTCGTCGCCTGTGCCGGGCTGAGGCCCGCCGCCGTGAAGGCGCGTTCGACCCCCAGCGCAGACGCCACCGAGCGGGCCGCCCGGCCCGTTGTTGTCCCGTTGCTCAGGGCGCCAAGTGTCTCGACGAGCACCGAGGCGCTGCCGACGACGACGAGTGTGATCTGTCCCTTGCGCAGGCGGGACCGTGCGGCGGCGGCATCGGGCTCGGTGACGAAGCGCACCGTCGGTCCCTGATCCTTGGCGGCCACGACGACGGCATGGCGGACCGGGCCGGCGAGCGTACCCACGACGCCGATCTCGATGGCGCGAGGCGAGCTGGAGGAGTGGACGGTCGGGATGACGATCGCCGCCGCGACCACCGCCAGCAGGAGAAGGGTGACGACCTTGAACAGCCTGCCGCGCAGGCGCTCCCTGATCTCGCGAGCCGCCACCAGCCCCGTGTCACCGAGCGGCCCCCGCCTTCCCGCCCACCCTCTCGACAACGTGGAGAACGATCGTCGCGCGCCGTGGCCCCGAGGCCGTCCGCGCCACCGCCGCACCAGCACGAAGACCACGACGGCGCCGGCGATCGCGTAGGGCACGAACCTCATGGTGCCAACGCCTCACGGAAGACCTCGGAGAGCCGCCGGCGCCCGAACGCGAATTCGAGGACCCGCCCGGCCGCCCGGGCCGCGTCGAGCACCGCCTCGCTGTCGGCGCCCTCCTCCAGGACGAGACGCACGGCACCCGCCCTCACCTCGGAGATCTCGGCGCCGGTCAGGTGCCGGGCCCACGAGCCGTCCCGGTCGCCCTCGACCCTGACCGACAGCCGGCGGGCGCCGGAGGTGGTCAACTCGTCGACGTCGCCGGTGGCCACGAGCTTTCCGTGGTCGATGATGACCACGGCGTCGCACAGGTCCTCGACCAGGTCCAGCTGGTGGCTGGAGAAGAGCACGCTGCACCCGGCGCGGGCCCGCTCCACGAGGACCCTGCCGATGGCGTCGATGCCGGCCGGGTCGAGCCCGGCCAGCGGCTCGTCGAGGACGAGCAGCTCGGGCTGGTGGACGAGGGCCGGGCGAGCTGGACCCGTTGCTGGTTGCCGTGGGAGAGCGATTCCACCCGGCTGTGCGCACGATCGGCGATCTCCAGGCGCTCGAGCCACTCGCCGGCAGCCGACACCGCGTCCACCGTGCGCAGCCCGTGGAGCCGCCCGAGGTACTCGACCTGCTCCCCGACGAGCATGTTCGGGTACAGGCCGCGCTCCTCGGGCATGTAGCCGAACCGGCGCCGTTCCGGGCCCCCGATGTCCCGCCCCTCCCATCGGACCGAGCCCGCGTCGAGGTCGGTCAGCCCGAAGACCGCACGCATGGCCGTGGTCTTCCCGGCGCCGTTGGGACCGAGGAAGCCGGTCACCCGTCCCGGCGGCACGGCGAACGAGAGCCCGTCGAGCGCCACGAGCGGCCCGAACCGTCTCGTCAGCCCGTCGAGCTCGAGCGTGCCGGCGACGGTGCTCACAACAGGTCCCCGCCGCGGCCGATCACGGGAACGGTGGAGGTCAGACCCGGGCGGTGGCCCGGCTGACCTGCCACGTCGCCCCACCACCGAACAGCGCCAGCCAGACGACGAGGTTGGCGGCCCAGGCGACGTCGAAGCTGCCGCCCAGCAGCGAGTAGTGCACGAGCTGGTTGAGCCCGAACATCGGTGTGTACGTCGCCATCGTCCGCAGCGGGTGCGAGAACTGGCTCAGCGGGATGAACAGGCCGCCCCCGAAGGAGAAGAGCATGAGGGCGAACCCGATGAGCTGCATGACGTTCTCCGACGGCAGGAGGTAGCCGACGAAGAGTCCGAAGGCGCTGAAGAGCAGTGAGCCGAGCCACACGCTGAGGGCGCTCACTATCCACACCCACATCGGCATGACCGGCTTGTTGGTGAGGGCCCCGACGACGTAGACGACGCCCACCGCCGCCGCCGCCAGCACCAGCGAGGTCACCATCTTGATGGCGACGTAGGCGACCGGCGACAGCGGCGTGATCCGCAGCGTCGGCTCCAGCCGGCGGCGCGCTCGAGCGAGACCATGGCACCGCCGCTGGTGGTGGCCAGGACCGCGCCGTAGAGGGCCATCGAGATGAGGATGGAGGCCGAGACGTTGCCCGAGCCGTAGCTGTCGGTGGCGTAGGCGCTGTTGAGCCCGAAGATCAAGAAGAAGAGCGTCGGCACGATGACGGTGAAGATCAGCGTTCGCCGGTTCCGCAGCAGGCGGCGGACCTCGATCCGGACCACGCCCAGGCTGAACGCCCCGAGCGGTGGCGCCTGGCGCTGGGCGATCGGGGCGGTGCCGACGGCCTGGCTCACGGGGTAGCCACCGGCTGGGGTGCCGGCGGGCTCTCGCCGGTCCGGTGGTCGGCGCCGGTGAGGACGAGGAAGGCCTCCTCCAGCCCGGCGGCGGTGATCTCGACGTCGCGGGCCGCCGTCTCGTTGAGGAGGTAGCGGGCCACGGCGTCGCTGTCGTTCGAGCGCACGACGACCGTGTCGCCACGGAGGTCGACGGCCGTGGTGCCGGGCAGCCGACGGAAGGCCTCAGGGTCGGCGCCGGGGAGGGTGGCCCGCACGGTGCGGCCGGCCGCCAGGCTCTTGACCTCGGCCGCCGTGCCGTCGGCCACCACCTCACCCTGCCGGATGAGGACCACCCGGTCGGCGTAGGCGTCGACCTCTTCGAGGTAGTGGGTGGCGAAGAGGATCGTCCTCCCGATCGCCGCGTCGTGGCGGATCGACCGCCAGAAGTCCCGCCGCCCCTCGACGTCCATCCCCTGCGTCGGCTCGTCGAGGACGAGGAGTGCCGGGTCGGGCAGGAGGGCCATGGCGAAGCGCAGGCGCTGCTGCTCGCCGCCCGAGCACTTGCCCACGAGCCGCCCGCGGATGGCGGTGATCCCGGCGCGCTCGAGGACCTCTCCGACCGGACGGGCGGTGCTGAACAGCCGCGCCGTGTACTCGACCGTCTCGGCCACGGTGAAGTCATTGAGCAGCCCGCCGGTCTGCAGGACGGCCGACACGAGCCCCTTGCGCACGGCCTGGTGCGGGGTGTGCCAATACACCTCGGCTGTCCCCTGCGTCGGCGCCGAGAGCCCCAGGATGATGTCGATCGTCGACGTCTTGCCGGCGCCGTTCGGCCCGAGGATGGCGACCACCTCGCCCGGCTGGACGACGAGGTCGATGCCGCGCACGGCGTGGACGGTGCCGAAGTGCTTGTGCACTCCGCTGAGGGCGATCGCCGGACGCCGTCCACGGGCTGGATGGTAGCCGCTCGGTGGCGCGATATCTCGCCGCTGCAACCGACGTCACCGCTGCAACCGACGTCACTGGCACCGCAGCAGCCCGGATCGGCGTGCCGGCGCGTGGTTCAGGGCTTGCCGCAGAGCACGTACGGCGTGAGGGTCATCGCCCTCCCGCCCGTCACGGCCCGTTCCACGACGGCAACCGTGCGCCAGGTGGTCCCCGACGCCGGGTACGACGACGCCAGCGCCACCACCCCGGTCGTCGGTGCCGGCGCCGAGCCGCTCGCCGAGCCCGTAGACCCGCCCGTGATCACCACCTTGCCGCCGCCCACGAGCACCTCACCGGCCGGGCAGGACGACGTCGCCGTCAATGTCGTCCCCGCCGGGGGGTCCGGTGCCGTCGACTGCTGCGGCCGGGCGACCGTCGTGCTGCCCATGAGTGACCCCGCCGGTCCCGCCGGTCCGACCGGTCCGGGCTTGCCGGTCGCACCCCGCTGGCCCGCCGGTCCTGTGGCGCCGGGCACCCCTGCCGGTCCTTGGGCACCGGGTGACCCGGCGGGCCCACGCCGCCCGGTCGCGCCACGCGTCCCGGTCGCGCCACGCGGCCCGTGCGCTCCCTGGGGTCCCTCCCCGCCGCGTGAGCCGACCGTGCCGGCGGGGCCCTGCGAGCCGATGTGGGCGCTGGTCACGACTGCGGTGGCGCCAAGTGCCATCCCCCCGGCACCCAGGGCGAGGGCCAGGGCGACGAGCCCCCATGACGGCGTCCAGCGGCGCGCCGGCGTGTCCGGGCTGATCGGCTGCGGGCCACCTGGCGGCCCCGGCGGACGGCCCCGTAGGGGCGATCCCGCCGACGGATCATCGGGGATCGATCCGGCAAGCGTGCCAGCCCGGTCGCCGACGACGCTCAGCCATCGCGTATCGTCGGTTCGTTGCGGTTCGGCAGTGGGCATCGTGGAGTCGTGTTCGTGCCATGCGAGCATCGAACGTGTACCAGTACCGTTCCCAGGTCCGGTTGCAATCATGTGACGAAGTTTGCGGAATTCAAGGAAGGGGGGCGGGGTGCCCCGGCGCATCCTCTTCATCGAGGACGATGACCACATCCGCGCGATGCTGGCGCTCTCGCTCGAGCAGGAGGGCTACGCCGTCGCCGAGGCCCGCAGCGGCGAGGAAGGCCTGCGGGAGTTCGAGGCGCGAGGCGCCGACACCGTGCTGGTCGATCTTCGCCTTCCGGACATGGACGGCTTCGCCGTGACGCGTTCGCTGCGGCGCACCGCCGACGTACCGATCGTCATGGTCACGGCCAGCTCCGACAGCTACGACGTCGTCGCCGGTCTCGAGGCCGGGGCCGACGACTACGTGGTCAAGCCCGTCGTGGCCAAGGAGCTGGCGGCCCGGATCCGGGCCCTGCTCCGGCGGGCGGCGGCATCGGGCTCGGCGGGAACCGTGCAGCGCTTCGGTGACGTCGAGCTGCACCGGGAGGGCGGTACCGTCCTCCGGGAGGGGAAGGAGGTCTCGCTCACCCGCACCCAGTTCCGTGTGCTGTGCGAGCTGGCGGCCACGCCCGGGTGGGTGGTCACCCGCGCCCAGCTGCTGGAGCGGGTATGGGGCTACGACTTCTTCGGCGACGATCGCCTGGTCGACTACCACGTCAGTGGTCTACGGACGAAGATCGAGCGTGATCCGAGCACGCCGGAGCTGATCGTGACGGTCCGTGGGCTCGGCTACAAGCTGGTCAGCACACCGTGAGCCGTTCGGGTGCCGGTGACCGGTGGGGAGAGGGACGAGGGCGTGCAGGCACCGGCCCGGACCGGCGCTGAGCGAGGTGGCAGGCGGTTCGGTCTCCAGACGCGGACCATCTTTGCCTTCGCCGTCGGCGCCGCCCTCCTCTCGGCTGCGCTCGCCTTCGGTACCTTCGTGGTCGTCCGCCAGGACCTCCTGGCCCAGCGGGTGAGCAGCGCCCTGCGCGAGGCCTACGGCAACGCCCACTTGGTGAAGGTGGAGCTGCGGTCGCCCTCGGCCGACGTCGGCAAGGCACTGGACTCGGTCGCCAGCACAACCGAGGCCCACTCGCTCATCAACCGCCACGGCCTCTGGTACTCGAGCGCCGCGTCGGCCCGCGGCACCGCGGTGCCCCAGGACATCGCCCGGGTGGTCCTCGCCGGCCACGTGGCCGAGCAGCGGGTGTCGCTCGACGGGGTGCCGACGATCGTGGTGGGGATCCCGCTGCCGTCGGTGGGGGTCTCCTACTTCGAAGAGCGCCCGTTGATGGAGCTGCGGAGCACGCTGCGCCTCCTCGGCACCGTGCTGGTCGTGGCGGCACTGGCCACGACGGTCGTCGGTGCGCTGGCCGGGTGGTGGGCCAGCCGGCGGCTGATCCGCCCGCTGAGCGACGTGGCCCTCATCGCCTCGGAGATCGCCGGGGGCACCCTCGACCGGCGGGTACCGGCAGACCCGGATCTCCAGCCCCTGGTCAGCTCCTTCAACGACATGGTCGCCGCCTTGCAGGACCGGATCGAGCGCGATGCCCGGTTCACCTCGGACGTGACCCACGAGCTGCGCTCGCCCCTTACCACGATCGGAGCGTCGGTCGAGCTCCTCGGGTCCTACAGAGACCGGCTGCCCGGCGGCGGGATGCAGGCGCTCGACACCCTCCAGTTCGAGGTCGACCGGTTCTCGGCGATGGTCCAGGACCTGCTCGAGATGGCGCGCTGGGAAGCGGGCGCGGTCGACGTGCACTTCACCGACGTCCCACTCGACGAACTGGTGCGCCTGACCGTGGTCGGCCACGACCCGGCGGTGCCGGTCGAGGTCAGCCCGGCGGCGTCGGGGCTCTTGGTCCGGGGGGACAAGCGACGCCTGCAGCGCGTCCTCGCCAACCTGCTGCAGAACGCTGACGTGCACGGCGGCGGTGCCACCCGGGTGGCCGTCGATACGGACGGCGGTTGGGCCCATATCGCGGTTGAGGACCAGGGACCGGGCGTGGCGCCGGGGGAGCGTGATCGGGTGTTCGAGCGCTTCTACCGCGGCCCGGCGTCCGGCCGCCGCCGGGACACGAGCGGGACCGGGCTCGGCCTGGCGCTCGTGGCCGAGCACGTCGAGGCTCATCGGGGCTGGGTCCGGATCGACGGCCGGGCCGGTGGCGGCGCCCGGGTGGTCGTGACCCTCCCGGCGGTGCCCCGGTGAGACGTCGCCACACCCTGCTGGTCCTGGCCGGGCTGGCGGTGCTCCTGTCCGCCTGCGGCGTCGGCACGGACGGCTCGCCCAACCTGGTGGCCAAGAAGACAGTCCCCCCCGGACTGCTGCAGCAGACGACCCCGACCACCACCCCAGCCTCGCCGAGCCAGTACGTCACGCTCTACTTCGCCGGGCTCCAGCGGCTCGTCGCCGTCAGCCGCCCGGTGCTCGAGCCCGTATCGGTACGTCGAGCCGTGCAGGCGCTGGCGCAGGGCCCCACGACCGCCGAGGCGACGGACGGCCTGGAGAGCCCCATCTCGACGGCGGCGCCGCTCCGGTTGTCGCACCTGGCCACATCGACCGTCGTGGTCAGCGTCGCCAGCACGTTCACCGCTCTCACCGGGCGGGAGCAGACCGTCGCCATCGCGCAGCTCGTCTACACCCTCACCGCCTTCCCCGGCGTCGACGGAGTGAGAGTCACCGTGAGCGGTCGACCGGTGGCGGTGCCGACGGGCAATGGCACGGTGGGGAAGGGCGCGCTCGACCGACAGCAGTTCACCTCGCTCGCTCCGATCTGATCCGAGCCGATAGGGTGGCATCACCTCTGGCGAAAGGGGGGTTATTGGCCTAACTCTCCACGAGAGGTCGAGGTCGATCTCTCGTTGTGGTTGCGGGCGGGGCCCTCTTCCAAACGATCGGGGCGAGGGTCCGTCGGCCGTCCGTCGAAATTGGTCGGGCCGTCCTCGAAATTGACAGTATTCTGTCATTGTGTCCGATGGCGGCGGGGATCGAACGGGGCGGACGGACGTCGGCGAGCTCATGACCGAGCTCCACGAGACGGCGGCGGCAGTGCGGGCGCGCGGCGACGCCGTGGCCCGCTCGGCCGGACAGTCCCAGGCCCGCTGGCAGGTGCTGTTCACCCTGGCGAGCGGACCGTTCACCGTGCCCGACCTCGCCCGGCGACTCGGGCTCACCCGCCAGAGCGTCCAGCGGGTGGTCGACCTGCTCCAGGACGACGAGCTGGTCGCCGCGGTGACGAACCCATTCCACCGGCGATCACCGCGGTTCGAGCTCACCATGACGGGCGCGCTGACCCTGGACCGGATCAACGGCGCCGCGAGCGATTGGCACGGTGCGGTTCGCGCTGCCCTCGATCCCGGGGAACGGCACCGGCTCCGCCAGGCCCTGGCCACGCTCCGGGCGCTGGCCGCCGATCCGGACGCCGCCGCAGGGACCGGTTCCCGGCGCCCCCCGCCCTCCGGCACCACCGCGGTCCCCACCCCGGCGATGCGACCGTGACCGACCTCGCCGTGGCGCCGGCCGGCACCAGCCGGCGCTGGGCCGTCCTGGTGGTCCTCACCCTGGTCGCCTTCGTCACCAACCTCGACGCCACCATCGTCATCATCGCCCTGCCGAAGCTGATGGCGGGTCTGCACACGTCGGTCACGGTGGGCCTGTGGACGCTGACCGCCTACATCATCACCAGCACGATCCTCCTCCTGCCGGCCGGGCGGTGGTCCGACATCGTGGGCGGCAAGCGGGTCTTCCTGCTCGGTCTGGCCATCTTCACCGTGGCCACCGTCCTGTGCGGACTGTCAGGATCGGGCACCGAGCTCATCGTGGCGCGCCTGGTGCAGGGTGCGGGTGGCGCCCTGGCGCTGGCGACGGCGACGCCGCTCATCGTGGCGACCTTCCCGGCGGACCAGCTCGGGATGGCGCTCGGGATCAACTCGACCGCCTGGGTGATGGGCCTGATCGTGGGACCGATCGCCGGCGGCGCCCTGGTGGGCACGGTGGGATGGCGCTCGGTGTTCTTCGTCGCCGTGCCCTTCGCCCTCGTCGGCTGTGCCGTCGGCGCAGTAGTGATCCCGGCCGGCCATCGGCGCGCCGGCTCGGTGCGCATCGACTGGGTCGGGACGCTGTCGTTCGCGGCGGCGCTCGTGCTGCTGCTCCTGGGGCTCAGCGAGGGCCAGAGCTGGGGTTGGCGCTCGCTCCCCACGGTGGGGGTGTTCGTGCTCGCCGTCGGGCTGTTCGCCGTGTTCACGTGGTGGGAGCTGCACGACCGGGAGCCCATCTTCGACCTGCGGCTGCTCGCCCGCCGACACTTCCGCTGGGGGCTCGCCGTCGACGGCTGCTACAGCATCGGCTTCTTCGCCACCACCTTCCTCCTCACCTTCTACCTGCAGGGGGCGCTTCACCTGAGTGCCCTCGACGCCGGCTTGATGCTGATCCCACTCTCCGTGCCCCAGCTGCTGCTGGCCCCGCTCGGGGGCCTGCTCGCCGACCGGTTCGGCCCGGCCCGCCTCGTCTCTGCCGGTGCCGTGCTGCTCATGGTGAGCGCCGTGCTCCTCGGCCACGAGGGGCCGCGGCTCGACCTGGCAGGCGTGGTGGTCCCCCTCGTCGTCATGTCGGTGGCCAACAGCATCCTGTGGCCGGCGATGCTCAAGGCGGTGATGTCCTCCGTCCCGTCCGAGCGCAGCGGGGTCGGGTCCGGGCTCTTCTACACCGTCCGCAACGTCGGCATGTCACTGTCGTTGACGTTGGCGCTGGTCGCTGCAGAGGCCAGCCTGCCCAAGGCCGTGGCATCCCGGGTGTTCCTCGGCACGGCGGGCCTGCTGTCGCAGCGCTCCAGCCGGGCGCTCGTCCATTCGACCGACGCCGGCTTTCTCCTCTTCTTCGTCTTCTACGCGCTGGCGCTGGTGGCTTCGTTCGGCCTGCACCGCCGGTGGCGCCGTGCCCGTGTGGCGACGACGGTGCAGGTGCCGGGGCGGGAGCTGGACGTGCCGGAGGGGGCCGGCGCGGCGCCGGACGCCGGTGCATTGCCGGAGCGGGCCGGCGCGGTGACGGACGGCGGCGAGCGTCCGGCGGGCGCGACCGGCTGACCTGGACGTGCCCGGGCCGTGCCGGCGTTCACGCCGAAGCCGCGATCCCGCCGGTCGCCACCCCAGGTCGGATGGCGGTCAGTGATTGCAACCCACCGCCTTGGCGTACCGGGCCGGGGACAACCGGTAGAGCTCGACGGAGGAGGGGTTCGACTTGGGCAGGTCGAAGACGAAGCGACCCCGCTGGTAGTACCAGTAGTCGGTGAACTGGATCCCGCCGATGGAGTAGTGGACCAGCCATGCCACGCCGGCGCTGTGGGCCACTCCCCAGGTGTGGACGGGAGCACCTGTCGCGCTCGGGCAGTCCTTGTGCCGCTGCACATAGTCGCGCCGGGAGATGATCGCGCGGCTCGCCGCGTCCCACCGGGCGTAGACCGCGGCGTCGCGGTTGTGGGCGTAGTCCTCATTGAACGCCCGGCCGATCCTGAGCAGGGCTGCCGCCGTCTCGGGATCGTGCGCCGGCCACGTGGAGGTCGTCGTCGTGCCGTTCGAGCGTGCTGCGGCGCCGGCGCCCGATGTCGTCGGGCCGCCGCAGCCAGCGGCGAGCAGGGCCACCCCGCAGGCCACGGCGCCGGCGATCGGTCGGGGGTCCCGCTTCCACTGCACGGGGCGCTCGCTCCTCGGCACCTCAGCTGGCGCGGCGGTAGGCCCGGACCGCCAGGGGGACGAACACGACGAAGATGCCGATCAGCCAGGCCGCGCTCTGCCAGCCGTGCAGGCCGAGCGGGCCGCCGAGGGCCAGCGCCCGCATCTCGTCGATGACGATCGTCACCGGCTGGTTCTTGGCGAAGGCCTGCAGCCAGCCGGGCATCGATGTGATGGGCACGAAGGCGGAGCTCACGAAGGTGAGCGGGAAGAGCCAGATGAGGCCGAACGAGCCGACCGACTCCTCGTCCCGGATGGCCAGCCCGACGTAGGCGCTGACGGAGCAGATGACGACGCCGAAGGCGACGCCGAGCACCATCATCACGACGGCGGGCCCGACGCCGTTGACAAAGCGGAAGCCGACGGCGTAGCCGACCCCCAAGATGATGAGGAGCGTCACCGCGAGCCGCAGCGTGTCGGCCGCAAGCCGCCCGAGCAGCACGGCGGAGCGGGCCATCGGCATCGAGCGGAAGCGGTCGATGACGCCGCGCTGCATCTGGCGGGCCAGGGCGATCGCCGTCCCGAACGAGCCGAACGCCGCCGACTGGGCGATGATGCCGGGCATCAGGTAGTCCACGTAGCCGCCGCGAACGTGCACGGTGATGGCTCCGCCGAAGACGTAGCGGAAGAGCAGGACGAACATCACCGGTTGGATGACGGCGAAGACGAGGAACGCGGGGTTGCGGGTCCAGATCTTGACGTCTCGTCGGGTGAGGTTGGCCGTGTCGGCCCAGCCGTAGCGGAGGCGCTGGCCGAGGGGCGGTGACGGGACGTCGAGGGGGATGAGCGGGGAAGGTGCGGCAGCGGTCGCCATCGTCAGCGCGCTCCCGAGGAGGCCTCGGCCCGCCCCCGACGTGACCTCGCCCGTGAGCGTCCCGGTCCGTCGGCGGGGGCAGCATCGGTGCCGTGACCGGTGAGGGAGAGAAAGACGTCATCGAGTGAGGGCCGGCGGATGCCCATCCCCTCCGTCCGGATGCCCGCCGTGTCGAGCTCCCGCACCGCTTGCACGAGTGCGTCCGACCCTCGCGACCCGACGCGGATCGACACCCGGGTGGCGTCCTGGTCGACCACCGGCTCGCCGTCGCCGAGCACCTCCACCGCCTGCACCGCGCGCTCGAGCTCCGCCGGGTCGACGACGCTGAACTCCACCACGTCGCCCCCAATCCGGTTCTTGAGCGTCGCCCCGGTGCCGGCGGCGATCACCTGGCCGTGGTCGATGACCACGATCTCGTCGGCGAGCTCGTCGGCTTCCTCGAGGTACTGGGTGGTGAGCAGGAGCGTCGTGCCGCCGGCCACCAGCTCGCGTAGCACCCCCCACATGCCGATCCGGCTCCTCGGATCGAGGCCGGTGGTGGGCTCGTCGAGGAAGAGGACGGCTGGCTGGGCGACGAGGCTCGCCGCCAGGTCGAGCCGGCGCTCCATGCCACCCGAGTAGCCCTTCGCCGGCCGGTCGGCGGCGTCGTCGAGGTCGAACCGGTGCAGGAGCTCCTCGGCCCGGCGGCTGGCGTCGACCTTCGTGAGGTGATGGAGGCGGCCCATGATCTCGACGTTCTCCCGCCCCGTCAGCTCTTCCTGGATGGCGGCCGACTGGCCAGCGAGCCCGATGATCTCCCGCACGGCGGCGGCCGACCGGACCACGTCGCGCCCTTCGACCAGCGCCCGGCCGCTGTCGGGGGCGAGCAGCGTCGTCAGGATCTTGACCGCGGTCGTCTTGCCGGCCCCGTTGGGACCGAGGACGCCGAGGACCTTGCCCCGGTCCACCGCGAGATCGATCCCCCGCAACGCCTGCACGTCGCCGAAGGACTTGTGCAGGCCCTCGACCACGATGGCGGGGCCGTCCCATCTCGCCGTGCCGCTGCGACCTGTCACCCTCATCCTCCTCGTCGGCGCCGTCGGCCGTCCGTGCCCGTCACGCCACCACGGGATGCGACCAGGATCGGGCACCAGACTGCCACAGGGCGCGTGCGGCCGGTGCAGCAGCCGTCGGCGCGGCGTTCGTGACGCGAGGCCTGTCCGTATCCTGGGTCCCGGGCCGCGCGACCGCGCCGCTGGGTCGACGCTCAGCCGTCGGCCAGACGGGCATGGGTGCCCGCCCGGGCCGGCCAACCGCCGGCACGCAATCCCGCTTCGTCGGCCGACGCCAGGTGACGACGGGGACGTCGTCCGGCGGCGAAGGACGGCAGCGGCATCGACCGGCGGCGGATCGACGAAGTGCTCGGCATCGTCGGGCTCACGTCGGTCGCCCACCGGCGAGTCGGGAAGTCCTCCCTCGGGATGGGCCAGCACCCCGGCATCGCCGCCGCATCGCTGGGGGACCCCACGGTCCTGCTCTTCGACGAGCCAGTCAACGGCCTCGACCCCGACGGCATCCGCTGGGTGCGCAACCTGTTGAAGTGCCTGGCGCAGGAGGGGCGCACCGTGTTCGTCTCCAGCCACCTCATGAGCGAGATGGCCCTGACCGCCGAGGAGGTCGTCATCATCGGGCGGGGTCGCCCGATCGCCCAGGTGTCGATCGAGGAGCTCGTGGACCAGAGCTCACAGCGGTTCGTGCGGGTGCGCTCGCCCGGCCTGGCCGAGCTGCGCCCGGCCCTCGTGGGCAAGAGGGCGACGACCGCTCTGGAGGACGACCGCTCCGTAGGACGACGGTTCGCTCTCGGTGCGGGGCATGGACGTCCGGGACGTCGGCGAGCTGGCGGCGAGCCTTCCGGTGGTGCTGCACGAGCTGTCGCCGCAGTCGCTGTCGCTGGAGGAGGCCTTCATGGAGCTGACGGGAGAGTCGGTCGAGTACCAGGGTGCGCCCACGGGCCCTCGGGGCAACGGCACCGGCGGCGGGTGGAACCGGTGACGGGTTCGGCCCTCGCCCCGCCGGCCCGTGCCCTGGGCGCCCCGCCGGCCCGTGCCCTGGGCGCCCCGCCGGCCGCTGGTGCTGGTGGCGGAGACCGCCGTCTTCGGCGTGGTGGCCCTGGTCGTCGCCGAGGTGGTCACCTTCGCGTCGTTCTACGTCGGGCAGGCCTTCCTCACCGCACCGGTGCCCCACGCCACCCTTGCCTCGCCGGGTGCCGTCCGGGCCGTGGTCGGCTCCGGGCCCTACCTTTGCGTCATCGGCCTCTTCGCCATGGCCGTGGCCTCGATCATCCGGCACACGGCCGGCTCCATCACCGCCTTCGTGGCCGTGCTC
Source organism: Acidimicrobiales bacterium (assembly GCA_050743965.1). GTDB lineage: Bacteria > Actinomycetota > Acidimicrobiia > Acidimicrobiales > RAAP-2 > DAHUZJ01. The sequence continues at coordinate 14,417 of JBOGGF010000054.1, read as the reverse complement.
CTGGTCCTGTCGGCGGTCGTGCACGCCTTGCCGACCTCCATCGCCAACGCCGTCGAGCGGTTCTTCCCCGACCAGATCGGGGCGGCGATGATCGCCCTGCACACCGGGCACCACTCGTTCGCCCCGTGGACGGGGTTCGGCCTCATGTGCGGGTACACCGTGCTGGCGCTCCTCGTCGGCGGGTTCCTGATGGTCCGCCGGGACGCCTGAGCGTCGCCGGGCCGCGCAGCCCGTAGGCGCCCGCCGGGACGCGCCCGACCGGCGACACGACTGAGATCACCGACCGTGCCCGTCCCGTCGCGCTCCTCCTCTCCGCTGCCAACCGGTGTGGACCGCGGTCGTTGCCGCCGACCGTCAGCGGGCGGCCGTACCGGCCCCGGCTACCCAGTCGGGACCGAGGTCGGCCACCGACGGGCACCCGAGCAACAGCAGGGTGCGCCGCATCTCGGCGGCCAGCACGTCGAGGATGCGCTCGACCCCCCGCTCCCCGGCGGCGGCCAGTCCGTAGAGGTACGGGCGGCCGATCAGCACCGCCCGGGCCCCGAGGGCCAGCGCCAGCACGACGTGGCCACCCCGGCGGATGCCGCCGTCGACGAGCACCTCGATCCGGTCGCCCACGGCGGCCACCACTTCGGGCAGCACCGACAGGGTGGACGGGGCACCGTCGAGCTGGCGCCCGCCATGGTTGGAGACGACCACCGCGTCGGCGCCGGCATCCACGGCGCGGCGGGCATCGTCGCCCGAGAGGACCCCCTTCACCACGACCTTTCCCGACCAGAGCTGGCGCAGGTAGGCCACGTCGTCCCAGGAGAACGGCGAGGCGGCCCCGTGGAGCAGCGCAGTGTCGGCGCTCGGAGGCCCGGTGCCGCGGCGGCTCATCCGGATGCCGGTGGCCGCCAGCCGGGCCGCCCACCGAGGCCGGAGCAGGACCTGGGCCCCGAGCTGGACGGCGTTGTGGGCGTCCACCCGCAGGGGTGGTGCCACGCCGTGGTGGACGTCGCGCTCGCGGTTGCCGAGGGCCGGGGTGTCGACCGTCACGACGAGCACCTCGACCCCTGCGTCGGCGGCGGTGCGACAGAGGACTTCGGCCTGCGGCCGGCCACCGGCGGCGTAGAGCTGGAACCACAGCGGGACCTTGGCCTCGGCCGCCACCTGCTCGAGCGGGGTCCCGGCCACCGTGCTCACCGTCGATACCGTGCCGCGGGCGGCAGCGGCCCGGGCGGCGCCGGCCGGACCGTCGGGGTGGAACAGGCGCACCAGGCCGGACGGGGCCAAGATGACGGGCAGGGCGAGCGGGATGCCCAGCACGGCGGTGTCCAGCCCCGGCTCGAGCCGCCCGGCGGCGGCTCGGGGCCGGAACGCCCGCGCTGCGTATGCCGCCTCGTTCGCCCGCAGGGTGACCTCGTCGTCGGCCCCGCCGTCGATGTAGTCGAACACCACCGGTGGGAGGCGCCGGCGGGCCACGGCCCGGGCGTCGGCCACGCTGTGCAGCCGCTGTGCCGTCCGGGCGTCGGCCGCGTCGAGGAAGCGGGCGGCGGCGAGCATCGGGCCAGTCTGCCGCATCGGGTCGCTGCTCATCGGGGCTCCAACAAGATGCACTGGATGCCACGGCCGAACGGCCCAGTCCCTCCGGTGTCCCACAGGCGGGACTGGGCCAAACCGATCCCGGGCGCCCCGAGAGTGGTCTCGGCCTCGAGGGCCACCCACTCGCCGGTCGCGGGACGTGTGCAAGCGACGGTCAGGTCGGCGTTGACGAACGTGCAGTCGTCCATCGGCAGGACGGCGCTCACGCCGTTGCCGAAGTCGGCCGCCGCCACCGCTCGCTGGAGCGCGGATGGCGTCTCGCCGGGCACGACGGGGACGGCGAGGCGGATCCACACCGCCGCCGGGCCCAGCTCGCCGATACCGCCCTGGGCGAAGCGCAGCTCGGCGCCGGCATTGTGGAAGCCGGCGTAGTCGCCGGAGAAGGCCCGGCGCTCGCCGGCGTCGTCGGGACCGGGGAACGGGGCCGGGCCGGATCGGGCCGGGGCGGCCGGAGATGCGGGGGTGGCCGGAGCGGCCGCGGGTGAAGCGGGCCCGCCCGCCACTCGCAGCCGCAGGGCACGGCAGCGCGCCACGGCCTGGTCGCCGGCACGCAGCTCCGCTTCGACCAGCTGCACCTTGCGTCCGGGCCGGATGACGGCCGCCGCCACCGTCAGCGGTGCCACCGGCACCGGGCGGAGCAGCTCGAGGGTGAACCGGGTGAATTGACCGTCGGGGAAGCCGGCGGCATCGGGCGGGCCGGCGGCGTCAGGGGAGCCCGTCGCGTCAGGGGAGCCGGTGACGGTCCGCTCGACCGCCCGGGCGAGCAGCGCCGCCACCGGTCCGCCGTGGAGGGCACCGGGGTACCACGGCCCCCGGGCGAGGTCGGTGGGCAGCCAGGTCGGCGGCTCGGCGCCCGTGCCCGGCCCCGGGCCGGGGACGAACAGGCTCACCAGCTCGGACATGACCGTCAGGCTACGTGGCGATGGATCCGGATCGGCGGAGCATCGAGCCGCGCCGGCACCACGCTCAGAGGCGCGTGCCCGGCGATGTCGGCGGGACGTAGTCGTGCCACTCCTCGCGGGAGGTCGACAGCCACCGGGGTCGGGCCGTGTACGCGTCGACCACCCAATTCGATGCCGAGGGCACGAACGAGGTGGGCGAGGGAGGGTACAGCCGCACCGTGACGGCCCGATGGGGACCGACGACCACCCGGCGGTGGTGTGCGGTGGTCCAGAAGCCGGTCGGGTGCGGGGCGCCGACGTCGACCATGAAATGCGGGGCGACCGGTGTGGCGGTCCGGTTCGTCACCGTCACCGTCACCTCCCGGAGCAGGAGCCGGTTGTGCCCGATCGAGGCGTGGTCCATCGACAGCGCCAGCGGCGCGGGGATGGCGAACGCCAGCGCGGCAGCGGCCCCGGCCGCCAGCGCGAGCACTCCGGCACCGAGCCCGACGACGTTGAAGCGCCACCGCCGCAGGTCACCGCCGGACCTCATCGCCCCCTTCTCCACCGTGACCGCCGCGACCAGCGCCAGCGGGACGAGGTCGATCAGGTACCCGGTGAAGCTGCGGGGGGAGACGAAGGCAACGATCGGCACGAGGAAGGGCCACACCCGCTTCAGCCGGGGGTACCAGGCGACGACGGCGACCAGGACGGCAAGGTAGGCGAGGCCGCTCGCGTAGGCGAGCAGGGTGAGGTCCACCCCGCCGGTGATGCCGTGGAGGGCCAGCGACACCAGTCCCTGGCCGTCGGCGACCAACGGGTCGAGCAGCGGCGTCGTGACGCCGCGCCACCAGGCGAGCGGGCTGGCTACGAGAAACGGGGCGTTGACGGCACCGAACGCGGCCAGGCCGGTCGCCACGTACCGGCCGGAGGTGCGGACGGGAGGGCGGCCGGACCGCCGGGCCTCGGCGAAGACGCCGACGACCAGGAAGGGGAGGAGGACCCACGCGGTCTGCTTGACCGAGCAGGCGAGGCCCAGGGCCACCGGGCCGACCCAGCGGGCGATCCCAGCCTCCCTGCCCCTGCCGTAACGGTCCCAGCGCCAGACCGCAACGATGGCCAGCGGGACGAGGACCGCCTCGGTGCCGCCGCCGGCGAACATGCCGGTGAAGATCCCGGTGAGCGCCAGGAGCGGGGCGAGCCATCGGAGGAACCGTGGCAACGCGAGGAAGAGGAGCAGGACCGCGGCCAGCCAGGCGAAGAGGTCGATCCAGTCGACGATCTCGTGGTGGAAGCCGAGAGCGATCGCCGGGGCGTAGGCCAGGAACGACCCTGCGGGGTACGACACGTTGACCACGTGACCGCCGGTGACGGTGTAGGTCCAGAAGCTGCTTGGGTCGTGCAGCAGGCGGGCGGCCGACGACAGCGACGCCGTGTACGGGTCATGCCCGTGCACCAGCACGCGGGCGGCGACGTGGTCGAGGGCCGCCGAGTCGGTCAGGTAGAAGCGCCGCGTGTGGAGCTGGACGGCCTCGGGGGCCCCTGCCGCCACGAGGGCGGCCACCAGCCCCAGGCCCTGGTGGAGCCGGGAGCGGGCGTCGCGCCCGCACCAACAAATGACCAGGCCGAGCAGGGCCACGCCGACCAATACCGGTGCGAGCACGTCGACGAGGGGCCACGACCACCACTGCGCCCACAGCCCGGCACCAGAGGTCAGAACGCCGACCCACACCACGCTCCACGCGCACCGCTCGATCAGGACGAGCCGGTCGTCGGCGCCCCGGGGGAGCAGCGCCGTCAACGTGGCGTCGCCGGCGCGGGGTGTGCCGGCCGCCTCGGATGTGGCGCCCGGGGGCCGGTCATGCCGGCGGGGCAGCCGGCGCTGGAGGGGGAGGAGTGACCTGGGCAGGCTCATCGTCTGCTCGTCCGCGCGTCGCGGGCCGCCAGTCTGCCAGAGCGGTCACGGCCCGTCCGACCGCTCCGTCGGCGCGGGGTCAGATCGTGAAGGCGAGGCTGGTGGCCAGCCGGTGGGCGAGCGCCCGGTCCCCGGCCACGGCGACTTCGGCGAGCGCGGTGTCGGTGTCCACCCGGCCGCCGGCGAGCCGCAGGAAGAGGGCGGAGCCGAGGGCGATCTCGGCCGTGGCCGGCGAGGGCGGGTCGGCCACCACCCGGGCCCGGCCGTCCACGACGACGTGCAGTTCCCGAGCGAGCGGACCGGTGAGGCGGATGGTCACCGAGGCGCCGTCAGGCACGCCGGCGCGCTTGCCTACGATGTAGCCCAGCGACCTCACGACCTCGTGAAGCGACTGCTCGGCGACCGGGCCGTCCTCGTGCCCCGGGAGCCCCGTGACTGCCCGGACGTCCTGCTCGTGCATCCAGCAGTCGAACACCCGCACCTCCATGAACCGCCCGTAGGTGGCGTCGCCCACCGGGGTCCACGACGGGGCGTCGAAGTCGGGGTCGGCCATGGCGTCCAGAGCGGCCAGGCGCGCCGCGCTCACCTCGAGGAAGTCGCCGAGCAGCTCGAGGTGGGACCGCCGCCGCAGGTCCACCACCCACTCCTCGTTGCGCCGGGCGATCTCGTTGCGGACGTGGGCGGCCGCCGTCGCCTCGGGCGGGACCTCCGGCTGTCCGGCACCCGAGAGCATCCGCTCGGTACCGACGACGTGGGCGACGACGTCGTGGACGTCCCATCCCGGCAGGGCCGGGCGGGACCACTGCTCGTTGGTGAGCCCGCCCAGGAGCTCCGCCAGCGCCGCCCACTCGCGCCGGAGGAGGCTGACGACCCGCCCCTTCTCCCCGGCCTCAACCATCGGTCGTCGCCGCCGCACCGCCGCCGGCGTCTTGCCCGGCCGCGGTGCCTCGCCTGGCAGCGGCGCCGGTGCCTCGCCCGGCGCGGCCGAAGTCGACCACGACCCCCCGGTTCGAGCTCACCCAGTCGCGGGCGGCGAGGTACGGGCGGAAAGCATCGGCGATGCGCCGCTCGTCGGCCGCCGTCTTGGGCCGCTGGAGCTCGTAGAGACCGGGGAATTCGGTCCACGCTCGCACCGCCTCCCACAGTCGCACCGCCGCCTCCCCGGCCGGGGGGTCGACCAGCACCGGGCCGAACAGGCACTGCCCGTCGGGGAAGAAGAGGGTCGGCACGCCGAACCCGCCGGCGTCGATCACCCGGCGGTGGTCGGCCAGGACCTCGTCGCTCGTCGTCGGATCGCCGACCGCCTCGTCGACCAGCGCGGGGTCGAACCCGAGCTCGGCCAGCAGGTCCCGGGCCACGTCGGGGTCGTGGGGCTTGCGACCCTCCTCGTGGAGGGCCCGGCCCGCCCGCTCGTACCACGCGTCGAGATCGGCCATGGCCCGTCGCCGCAGCAGGGCGCCGACGCGCATCATCGACCAGCCGTACGACCAGGCTCGCTCCCACGGGTGCTTCTTGCCTTCCTGGCGGTTGACCTCCTCGAGGCTGAAGAAGCGCCAGTCGACCTCGAGCCCGGTCTCCCGTCGCACCTCCCGGATCCACCGGGAAGCTTGGTAGGCGAACGGGCACATGACGTCGAAGTGGAGCTCGACAGCGGGCGGGTCGGCGGTGCGGGCGGGCATGCCGCTCACGTTATGTCGGGCGATGGGCCGCAGCCTCGGCCAGCACCGCGGCGATCCCCCGGAGGTCCCCTTCCCCGTCCACCAGGCGTTCGCGGAGGGCGAAGCCGGCCGTCGCCAGCGGCCCGGCGAGGGCGGCGTCCTGGTCCCCGCCGAGCTCCGCCAGGAGGGTGCCACCGGGCCGCAGCAGCCCGGCCGCTGCGGCCACGACCTCGACCAGCACGGCGAGGCCGCCGGGGCCGCCGTCGAGGGCGCGGTGTGGCTCGTGGTCGCGGGCGTCGCTCGGGAGATACGGGACGAGCTCGTGCGGCACGTATGGCGGGACGGCAGTCACGACGTCGCACCGGCCGTGCACGTCGGCGGGTAGGGGATCGGCGAGGTGCCCGCAGTAGACGTCCACGCCATTGGCGGCAGCGCACCGGCAGGCAGCGGGGTCGATGTCGGCGGCCACGACCCGCGCCGCCCTCCGGTGGCCGGCGAGGACGAGAGCGACGGCGCCGGCACCGGTGCACAGGTCGGCGGCGGTGCCCCGCTCGGGCAGGAGCTCGGCCGCCCGACGGGCGAGGGGCTCCGTCTGCCATCGCGGCACGTAGACGCCCTCGTCGACCCGGACCTCCTGCCCGGCGAAGCGGGTGGTGCCGGTGACCCAGGCGAGCGGCTCACCGCGCTCCCGCCGCCGCACCATCCGGGCGAGGGCAGGAACATCGCCGCCCGCGGCCGCCAGGAGCTCGTCGGCCTCCTCCTCGGCGGCGACGCAGCCGGCACGAGCCAACCGGGCGACCACGGCGGGGCGAGCTGCCGGGCCGCCAGGTCCCATCTCGTCACCGTACCGGGCGACTCACGTGGGGGGCGTGCCCGGCACGGCTGCCATGGCGCCCCTTCGGCAGGCGCCGCCCCGTCAGCGGCGATCCTGGGGCTCGGCCTTGTCGCCTGCCCTCGGCTCGACGGAGGGGTTGTCCGAGAGCTCGTCCTCGTGCACTCCCTCCTCCTCGAGCTGGTCGACGACCTCGGCGTCGCGCCGTGCCTGGGCGCCGAACTGCTTGTCCTGGGGGTCCTGTCGACGTTCGGGCATGCGCGCTCCATACCCGGCTCAGGTAGCAGGTAACGCCGGGCTGGCACCGGCGCCGGTACCGGCCGCGGGGAAGGGGATGCGCCGGCCGAGGACCCAGCGGAGCCAACTCGGGAGCGCGACCGGCTGCATCTCGGGGTGAGGGCGCTGCGCCCGGCGGCGGAAGGCCCGGGTGAGCTCCTGCCAGAAGAGCAGGCGGGCGGCGTCGGCACCGATCGGCCGGAGGGCGCCGAGCCGAGCCCATGCCGCCCGGGTGGACTCGGGCGGCGGCAGGCAGGCCTCGAACCACGCCACGAGATCCTCGGCCAGGGCCCGCAGGTGGTGGCGCAGGATGGCTTCGGCGCCGACAGCCGTCTCCACGTCGACTCCGAGGCGGTCGATCCGCAGGGCGAGCTCGAGCAGGGCGTCGCTCGGGACAACCCACGCCCCGTCGCCTTCGGGCCGGGCGACGTGCATCCGGGCGAGTCCCTTCAGGACGTCGGTCCGCCCGCCGAACCGCCGCACCAGCTCGTCCGCCGGCAAGCGCACCTGGCGGTCCTCCGCCACGGGCCGCTCGGTGCCGAGCACTTCGTCGTCGGCGATCCCGAGCCACTCGCGCAGGGAGTCGCCGCCCTGCTCGAGCAGCTCCACCAGGCGTGGCATCGCCTCCAATCGGACGCCGCGGTCGGCCAGGACGGTGACGAGCCGGACCCGGCGCAGGTGCTCGTCGCCGTAGCGAGCGATCCGGCCCTCGCGCCACGGTGGTGGGACGAGGCCGAGCGACTGCCAGTACCGGACCGTGCGCGTGGGCACGCCGACGGTGGCTGCCAGCTCGTCGACGGTGCGGCTCGACCTCACTCCCACGCGCTGACAGGCTAACTGTAACAGTAATCACTGTCAAAGAGGTCGCCCGCCGGTCGCCGTCGGTACCATCGCTGCAAACCTTCGCCCGGCGGCCGCGTACCGGCGGTGCCGGCATGCAGCGCTCCGGCGGAAGCCGGACCCCCGCCGCACCTCGGGCCAGGGCCCGGTCGCGGTCCGAGGTGCGGCGGGGGAGCGGCACGGCACGCACGAGCCGTGCGAGCGAGCGGAAGGGGGTCGAGTGCCTGCCGACACCGAACCGGTCATCGTCGAAGCCCTGCGGACCCCGATCGGGCGTCGCGGCGGCGCCCTGCGGGACGTACGACCCGACGACCTGGCCGCCTGGCTGGTGGGCGAGGTGGTCGAGCGCACCGGCCTCCCCGCCGCCGAGCTGGGCGACGTCATCGTCGGCTGTGCCACCCCCGCGGGCGAGCAGGGCTGGAACATCGGCCGCCAGGTCGTGCTCCTCTCCGGCTTGCCGGTGGAGGTGCCCGGGCTGACCGTCAACCGGATGTGCGCATCGAGCGACCAGGCCGTGCGCTATGCCACGCAGGCCATCGCCGCCGGCGAGTACGAGCTGGCGATGGCCGTCGGCGTGGAGAGCATGAGCCGGGTGCCGATGACGTCCGACGGCGTGTCGTTCAGCCCGGCCATGGACGGGCGGTACCGTCTCGTCGCGCAGGGGCTCTCTGCCGAGAAGGTGGCCGACAAGTGGGGCCTGTCCCGGGCGGCGATGGAGGAGCTGGCTCTCGTCAGCCACCAGCGGGCCATCGACGCCTGGGCGTGCGGCGCCTTCGACGCCGAGGTGGTCCCGGCCGGCGGCCTGCCGGCCCAGGCGGGCGCGCCGCCCGCAGTCCTGCGCCGCGACGAGGGCCCACGGCACGACACGAGTGCCGAGAAGCTGGCCCGGCTGCGCCCGGCGTTCTGCACCGAGGGACGGGTCACCGCCGGGACCTCCAGCCAGATGAGCGACGGGGCCGCGGTTGTGCTGCTGGCGTCGCGTCGGAAGGCGGCCGAGCTGGGCCTCCGGCCCCGTGCGCGGCTCGTGACGGGGGTGACCGCGGGCTCCGACCCGGTACTGCAGCTCACCGGGGTCATCGACGCCACCGCCAAGGCGCTGGCGACGGCGGGGCTCGAGCTCGACGATATCGCCCACTTCGAGGTCAACGAGGCGTTCGCCGCCGTGCCCATGGCCTGGATGGCCGAGACGGGCGTGCCGACCGACCGGGTCAATCCGCGTGGCGGCGCCCTCGCCCTCGGCCATCCGCTGGGCGCGACCGGCGCTCGGCTCCTCGTCACCATGCTCCATGCCCTGGAGCAGCGCGACGACCGCTACGGGCTGCAGACGATGTGCATCGGCCACGGCATGGCCAACGCCACGATCATCGAGCGACTCCGCCCGTGAACGTCGTGACCACCGGCGACGCGGTGGGTTCGGCGGTGACGGGATGGGGTGCTGCCCTGCCCGACCACGTCCTCACCAACGCCGACCTCGAGCGCCGGCTCGACACGAGCGACGCCTGGATCGTCGAGCGCACCGGTATCCACGAGCGCCGCGTCGGTGGGTCGACGGTGGCGCTCGCCACCGATGCGGCCGGGCGCGCGCTCGAGCGCGCCAGGCTCGCGCCCGACGACATCGACCTGCTGATGGTCTCGACCAACACGCCGGACCAGCCGGTGCCGGCGTCGTCCGCCCGAGTCCAGGCGGCGCTCGGGCTGCGATGCGGCGTCTTCGACCTCAATTCGGGATGCTCCGGCTTCGTCTACGGCCTGGTGGCGGCCGACGGCATGGTGGCGAGAGGACTGCGCCGGGTCCTCGTCGTGGCGTCGGACACCGTCTCCCGCATCGTCGATCCTCAGGACCGGTCGACGGCCATCCTCTTCGGTGACGCCGCCGGGGCGGTGGTGCTCGAGGCCGTGCCCGGTCCCAGCGCGGTCGCGGGCTATGACCTCGGGGCCGACGGACGCCTCGGCGACCTGATCCAGCAGGACCACGGCGGCACCGTGGCCATGGACGGCCACGAGGTGTTCCGCCGGGCGGTGCGAGCGACGGTCGGGTCGGCCCAGCGGGCGCTCGACCGGGCCAGCGTCACCACCGACGGCGTGGCCCTCTTCGTGCCCCACCAGGCGAACCTGCGCATCATCGACGCGGTGGCGGGACGCCTGGGCATCGAGCCGGGTCGCACGATGGTGGTCCTGGACCGCACGGGCAACACCTCGTCGGCGTCGATCCCCCTTGCCCTCGCCGAGGCCGCTGACGCGGGCAGGCTCCACCCTGGTGATCTCGTGCTCCTGTCCGGCTTCGGCGCCGGCATGACGTGGGCGAGTGCCGTCCTGCGCTGGGCGCCCGACCCGCGCTGACTCCCGGGCGCGGCATAGCCGCCACCCGTCGGCGGCGACCTACAGGTACTTGACGAGCCGGACGACGGTGCCTTCGCCCGAACGGGAGACGACCAGGAGCTCGTCCATCATTGCCTCCATCAAGGCCAGCCCCCTGCCGCCCTCTGCCTGTGGCGGCGCCGGCGCGATCTCGTCCGGGTCGAACCCGGGGCCGTCGTCGATTACCCGCACGGTGCACACCGCTCCCTCGACCGTCACGGCGACGTCGTAGGCCTGCCCCCGCCAGGCGTGCTGGACTGCGTTGGCCGCCGCCTCACCGACCGCGGTCTCCACGTCGTCGACCGCGGCGCGGTCGGCGTCGAGCGCCTCGAGGAGGTGCCGGGTCAGGTGCCGCGCCACCGGCACGCTGGACGGATCGCGTGGGAGCCGGAGGGTGAGGCGGTGCAGGCTGTCCGGTTCCTCGGCCGCGGGACCCCCGTCGCCCGACCGCCGGCCGGGCACGCCCCCCCCGTGCGACGAACGATCGGCCGATCGCGTCGCCGGCCGTGCCGGCACCGCCCGGCCGGCGGGCGGCACCCTTCCCCATCCCGTCACGTCGGCCCCTTCCTTGGTGTGCCGGTCGTGGACCTGTGCGGTGCCGGTCAATCGTCGCGCCGGGACATGAGCGCGGAGATCCGCTGGTGGCTCACGCCGAACCGGGCGCCGATTGCCCGGGTGGTGAGCCCCTCGCTGGCCAGAGCCCGGGCGAGCGCGCCCTGCAGGGCGCGGGCGGAGCCGAGGAGGAGGCTCGCGCTGTGGCGCAGCAGGGGCACCAGCATCGTCGATGCTCGGTCGTCGACCAGCTCGGTCCAGCTGGCCCCGAGCCGGCGCTCCCGGGCCAGCGAGCGGGCGGCACCGGCGACACTGCGCTGCTCGTCGGCCACCTCCTCCGCCGTCGCCGCGATGCCGTCCAACGCGCCGGCGGCGGGGTCTTCCCCTTCGGCGCCGGCGTTCTCCACTTCGACCGCCACGTTCCCCACTCCTCCAGCCGGTCCTTGGCGCGCCGACGTACGCCGCTCCGCTGGCAACCGTAAGTTGCCGCGGCAGACTCTTCCCGGCCATCACGGCGCCCAAACCTCGGTCGCGCTATCGTCTTACCCGGGGGGGCCGATCTGTGACACAGATCACCTCCGACCCGCCTCGGACGGTGCTATTCGGTTGCCAGCGGCCCTGTGAGCCGCGCTCGTGAACGAAGCTTCCCGATGCCGTCAACAGTCGCTTTGACGAAAAAGCCCCTGGACAAGTAGGCCCGCACTGTCATAATCGACGGGAGAGCTACGGAAGGAGTCACCATGGCAGCCGACGTTGCCCTTGATGCCCTGCTCCACGAGAACCGGCGGTTCGCACCGCCGGCGGAGCTCGCCGCATCGGCGAACGCCCAGCCGGAGATCTACGGCGAGGCGGCCCGCGACCGGCTCGCCTTCTGGGAGCGGATGGCGGAGCGGCTCGACTGGGCCCAGCGGTGGGACACCGTCCTCGAGTGGGAGCTGCCCTACGCCAAGTGGTTCGGCGGGGGCAAGCTCAATGCGTCGGTCAATTGCGTCGACCGCCACGTGGCGGTCGGCCGGGGCGACAAGGTGGCTTACCACTGGGTGGGGGACGGCGAGCGGGACCGCCGCGACGTCACCTATGCCGACCTCCAACGCGAGGTCTGCAAAGCGGCCAATGCCCTCCAGGAGCTGGGGCTGAAGGCCGGCGACCGGGTGGCCATCTACATGCCGATGATCCCCGAGACGGTGGTGGCCATGCTGGCGTGCGCCCGGATCGGAGCGCCCCACACCGTAGTGTTCTGCGGCTTCTCCGCCGAAGCGCTGCGCGGCCGGATCCTCGACTGCGACTGCCGTGCGGTGATCACGGTCGACGGGCAGTTCCGCCGTGGCGCCCCGGCCCCGGTCAAGGGAGTCGTCGACGAGGCGCTGACCGAGTGCCCCGACGTGCAGCACACCCTCGTCGTCCGGCGGACCGGCGACGAGGTGGCATGGGACGGCGGGCGGGACCACTGGTGGCACGAGCTGGTGGACGGCCAGTCGGACCAGCACGAGCCCGAGGCGTTCGACGCCGAGCACCCGCTGTACATCATGTACACGAGCGGCACGACGGCCAGGCCCAAGGGCATCCTGCACACGACCGGTGGCTACCTGACCCACGTCACCGCCACCCACCATTACGTCTTCGACCTCCAGCCGGAGACCGACGTCTACTGGTGCGCCGCCGACATCGGCTGGGTCACCGGGCACAGCTATATCGTCTACGGGCCGCTGGCCAACGGCGCCACCTCCCTCATGTACGAGGGCACGCCGCACCCGGGTGACAAGGACCGCTGGTGGAAGCTCATCGAGCAGCACAAGGTGAGCATCCTCTACACTGCCCCCACCACGATCCGGACGCTGATGAAGTGGGGCGCCCAGGAGCTCGAGCCCTACGACCTCTCCAGCTTGCGCGTGCTCGGCTCGGTCGGCGAACCGATCAACCCGGAGGCCTGGATCTGGTACCACACCTACGTCGGCGGCGGCCGGGCCCCGGTTGTCGACACGTGGTGGCAGACGGAGACCGGCGGCATCATGACCACGCCGCTGCCGGGGATCACCGCGGCGAAGCCCGGGGCGGCGATGCGATCCTTCCCCGGGATCTCGGCCGACGTCGTGGACAACGAGGGCAGGCCGGTCCCCGACGGCAGCGGCGGCTTCATAGTGATCACCGAGCCCTGGCCGGGAATGCTCCGCGGGATCTGGGGTGACGACCAGCGCTACCGCGACACCTACTGGTCCCGCTTCGACGGCATGTACTTCGCCGGCGACGGGGCCAAGAAGGACGAGGACGGCGACCTGTGGCTCCTCGGCCGGGTCGACGACGTCATGAACATCTCGGGCCACCGGATCTCGACCACCGAGATCGAGCATGCCATCGTCGGCCACCCCAGCGTGGCCGAGGCGGCCGTCGTCGGCGGCGCCGACGCCACGACCGGCCAGGCCATCGTGGCCTTCGTCACGGTGCGCGGGAGCGTGGCCGACGACGAGGCGAACGGGGAGCGCTTCGTCGAGGAGCTGCGCACCCACGTGGCCACGGTCATCGGTCCGATCGCCAAGCCCCGCCAGATCATGATCACGCCGGAGCTGCCCAAGACGCGCAGCGGCAAGATCATGCGACGGCTCCTGCGGGACATCGCCGACAACCGCGCCCTGGGCGATGTCACCACCCTCCTCGACCCGACCGTCACCGACATGATCCGTGACCGGATGACGGCGGGCGGCGCCGAGGAGAAGGAGAGCTGAGCGGCCGCGGTTGGCAGTAGCGGTCTCTCAGCGGCAGCCCGTAAGCGTCCGGCCATCCGGTCGGCGAGCACAAGGGGGTACCAATGGCCCAACAACCACCCGGCGCTGCGACAGCGGCGTTCACAGGATCGGTGGCCGGCAAGCCGATCGCCGAGCGGCCGGTGACGCCGGACATCTCGATCGCCGACCCGGCCCCGCTGGGGCTGGCCGGCTTCGCCATGACCACGTTCGTGCTCGGCGTGTCCGACGCCCACGTGTGGCCTGCGACGAACGCCGCGGTGGCGCTGGCCCTCGCCTACGGGGGCCTCGCCCAGTTGCTGGCCGGGATGTGGGAGTTCAAGCGGAACAACACGTTCGGGGCGCTCGCGTTCACCTCGTACGGCGCCTTCTGGATCTCCTATTTCGTGTTCGTGGAGTTCATCGCCAAGTCGATCCCGCCGGCCGACGTGGCGTCCACGATCGGCACCTACCTCCTGGCGTGGGGCATCTTTACCGCCTACATGACGATCGCCTCGCTGAGGGTGAGCGTGGCCGTCGTGGTGGTGTTCGTGCTGCTGACGATCGCCTACGCCATCCTGGCTTTCGGCGCCTTCCAGGCGAACGTCACGCTGACAAAGGTCGGCGGGTGGTTCGCCGTGGCCACCGCGGCGGCGGCGTGGTACGCGTCGTTCGCCGGGGTCACGAACTCCACCTTCAAGAAGGTGGTGCTGCCGGTGGTGCCGCTGGCCCGCTGACGGTTCGCCGTTCGCCAGCGCAGTGGCCACCCGAACGGGCGCGGCGGGCCGGGGACCTCGGGTTCCC
>JBOGGF010000053.1:0-1997 GCA_050743965.1 Acidimicrobiales bacterium | reverse complement strand
GCACCTCGCCGTGGGGCACGGCCTTGCTGAACAGCCAGCCCTGGACCCGGTCGACCCGCATGCGGGCGAGCAGCTCGAGCTCCCGGAGGTCCTCGACGCCCTCGGCCACGACCCGCAGACCCAGGGCATGCGCCAGCTTCACCACCGACGCCACGATCCGTGACAGGCCAGGACCGGCGGGTGGCGGCCAGCAGCTCCAGGGTCTCGGCGACGTAGATGCAGGCCGGCCCGGCACAGGCGGCCCGGAGGAACGCCGCGTCGCCCGCTGCATACCCGGAGGGGGGGGTGCACGGCGGTGCCTGGGCCGCTCGGTCCCATTCCCGGTTCCAGCGCGTGGTCCGGCACGGGCTACTTTCCCCGTCGCCGGTGACACTCACCAATGACAGATGAAGTGTCGGAAGGTGTGCTGGCAAACTTGCTCTCGGCAAGTCGCCCCGCAGCTACTGGGCCCGCCGCAGCACCCGCAGACTGCCCTGCTCCCCGTCCTCGACCCAGTCACCCGAGGCGAGGGCGGCCCGCCACAGCTCGAAGGGCGGCCGCCCGCCGTCGGCAGGATCGGGGAACACGTCGTGGATGGCCAGCCATCCGCCGACCGCCACGTGGGGGGACCAGCCCCGGTAGTCGGCCCACGCCGGCGCCTCCCCGTGGCCCCCGTCGATGAAGCACAGGGCCAAGGGCGTGGCCCAATGGTGTGCCACCGTGGGGGAGTCACCGACGACCCCCACCACGACCGCCTCCAGGCCGGCGACGGCGACGGCACGTCGCCAGTGGGGGAGCGTGTCGAGGCGTCCGTCGACGGGATCGACCAGGTCCGGCTCGTGGTATGCCCATCCGGCTTGGTTCTCCTCCGACCCGTGGTGGTGGTCGACGCTGAAGAGGACGCCCCCCGTGGCCTCGGCTGCGGCGCCCAGGTACAGCGTCGACTTCCCGCACCAGGCACCGATCTCGATGAGGACGCCGCCACCGAACGCCTGCCCGGCACGCACCGCCGCTTCTTGGAGTGCCGCCCCCTCCTCGTCGGGCATGAAGCCGCGGGTCGACCGGGCCAGTGCGGCGACCTCGGCCAGCCGGTCGCATTCCTCTCCCGCGGCCGTCATCGGGCGAGACTGTAAACGCCGTAGGCGGCGAAGCCGGCGAGGACGAGCCCGCCCGCCCGCCGGATGGCGACCAACGGGAGCCAGCGCAGCAGCCCGCGGCCACCCCATGCGCCGACCGCTGCCACGGCCATGAGTGCGGCGAAGGCACCGACGAACACCGACCACGGCTCCTGGTACCGGGCGGCGAGGTTGAGGGTCAGCACCTGGGTGAGGTCGCCCAGCTCCCCAACGGCGATCACGCCGAAGGCGGTCGCCATCACCCGCCACGCCACAAGGCCACCCGCCGGGACCCTGCCACCCGCCGGGACCCTGCCACCCGCCGCTCCGACCATCTCATCGGGACCTGCACCGCCACCGGCGTCGCTGTCCGGCTCGTCGGCTCCCGCGCCCGTGCCGCCAGCAGTACGGGCCTCGCTGACCGCATCCTCCTGCTGTGCGGGCACGACCAGGAGATAGACGGCCCCGGCGAAGAAGAGGGCCGTCGTGACGATCCCCAGCACCCGGTGGGGTAGCAGCAGCACCAGCCGGCCGGCCCCGACGGCGATGGCGACGTGCACCGCGAACGCAGCCGACGCGCCGGCCCACACGAGGACCGGGCGGTGCCGGCTCCCCAGGACGAGGGTGGCGATCATCGTCTTGTCCGGCAGCTCGGCCAGGGCGATGAGGACGAAGGTGGCGGCGATGGCGGTCGGGCTCATCGCCGCCCGGCGGGCGTCACTCCGGCGCGGCGCCGCCCTTGGCCAGCCCGGCCAAGGTGCCCCCGGCGTCGTGGCGCTGACGGGCCGCGAACGCCACGTTGATCCGCAGCCGCTCCAGCATCTGGGCGACCGAGCGCTGGCCGGCCTGGAGGGGATGGTCGGTCAAGAACCGGGTGACGTCCTCGGCCAGGGCTTCGTTGCC
>JBOGGF010000052.1:0-15829 GCA_050743965.1 Acidimicrobiales bacterium | reverse complement strand
CGGCTCAACGTCCTGGCGAACATCGTCGGCAAGTCCTACCGGGAGATCTTCGAGGAGTTCGAGGGCAACCTCGATCCCGAGTCGGTGCAGGGATCCGGCGACGTGAAGTACCACAAGGGCGCCGTCGGCAAGTTCTCCGGGCGCTCCGGCGTCGAGATCCCCGTCACCATGGCGTCCAACCCGTCGCACCTGGAGGCCGTCGACCCGGTGGTCGAGGGCATGGCCCGGGCCAAGCAGGACCGGCTCCTCGCGCCGACCGACGGCACCGAGGAGCGCCGGCCGTGGGACCCGATCAGCTTCCCTGTCCTGCCCGTGCTCGTCCACGGCGACGCCGCCTTCGCCGGCCAAGGGGTGGTAGCCGAGACCCTGAACCTCTCGGCCCTGTCGGGCTACCGCATCGGCGGCACCGTCCATGTGGTCGTCAACAACCAAGTCGGGTTCACCACGTCGCCGCTGGCGGCCCGGTCGTCGGTCTACGCCACCGACGTGGCCAAGATGGTCCAGGCACCGATCTTCCACGTGAACGGCGACGACCCCGAGGCATGCGCCCGGGCGGCGCGGCTGGCCTTCGGCTTCCGCCAGGCGTTCCACAAAGACGTCGTCGTCGACATGTTGTGCTACCGCCGGCACGGTCACAACGAGGGGGACGACCCGAGCTACACCCAGCCCCTCATGTACCAGCGGATCGACGCCAAGCGCTCGGTGCGCAAGCTCTACACCGAGACGCTGGTCCGCCGGGGTGACATCAGCCTGGAGGAGGCAGAGAAGGCCCTCGACGACTTCAACGCCCGCCTGCAGTCGGCGCTCGACGAGGTGCGAGCCGAGTCGCCGGCATCGCCACCCCGGCTGCCATCGGTCGACCGCGTAGGGCCGGAGATCCCGGCGGTCGAGACCGGCGTCGACGAGGCCCTGCTCCGGCGCCTGGCGCACCGGACGATCAGCGGCCCGGAGGGCTTCACCCTCCATCCCAAGCTGGCGCGCCAGTTCGCCCAGCGAGAGGAGCTGATGACCGGCGGGCAGGTCGACTGGGCCCTGGCCGAGCAGCTGGCGATCGGCTCACTGCTCGCCGAGGGGACCGACGTGCGGCTCACCGGGCAGGACACCCGCCGCGGCACGTTCAGCCAGCGCCACGACGTGCTCGTCGACTACACCACCGGCCACGAGTACGTGCCGCTGGCCCACGTGGACGACCTGCTGGCCGAGTCGGGCTCGGCCGACGGCAACGGCAGGCCGGACGTGGCGCGCACTGGTCGCTTCACCGTGCGCGACTCCCTCCTCTCCGAGTACGCCGCCGTGGGCTTCGAGTACGGCTATTCGGTGGAGTCCCCCGACGCCCTCGTGTGCTGGGAGGCGCAGTTCGGCGACTTCGTGAACGGCGCCGAGATCATCATCGACAACTTCCTCGTCGCCGCCGAGGACAAGTGGGGCCAGCACGCCGGCCTGGCGCTGCTGCTCCCTCACGGGTACGAGGGCCAGGGGCCCGAGCACTCCTCGGCCCGCGTCGAGCGCTTCTTGTCGCTGTGCGCCCGGGGCAACCTGCGGGTGGCGGTCCCCTCCAACGCCGCCCAGTACTTCCACCTGCTGCGGGCCCAGGTCCGGCGGGCACCGGTCACGCCCCTCGTGGTGGTCACTCCCAAGTCCATGCTGCGGGCGCCGGCATCACGTTCGCCGATCGCCGACCTCGCATCGGGCTCCTTCGCCGAGGTGATCGACGACGACGAGATCGCCGATCCCGCGACCGTCCGCCGGGTCGTGCTGGCGAGCGGGAAGGTGGCGCACGAGGCGATCCATCGCCGCGACGAACGGCTGGCCGGCCGGGGCCCCGCCCCGGTGGCCGCCTCCGACCGGTTGTCGCCGCACCCGGCCGGGGCGGTGGCGGTGGTCCGGGTCGAGCAGCTCTACCCATGGCCGGAGCTCCGCCTGGGCGAGATCCTGGCCCACTACCCCTCGACCGAAGACGTCGTGTGGCTCCAGGAGGAGCCGGAGAACATGGGAGCCTGGTCCTTCGTCCATGCCCGCCTGCACCGGCTGCTGCGGGAGCGCTACCGGCTCACCCACGTCAGCCGGGCCGAGTCGGCCAGCCCCGCCACCGGCAGCGGCGCCCTCCATCAGCTGGAGCAGGCCGATCTGCTCGACCGTGCCGTCGGCTGACTGGGCGCTCCGGCGCGACAGGTGCCTGGTGGGGGCCGGTCACCGCGATCGGAGCCCCGCGTGAGCGAACCGCACGTGGTGGTGGTCGACGGGTCCAACCTGGCCACCGAGGGGCGGACCACTCCGAGCCTCCAGCAGCTCGACGAGGCGGTGCAGGCGTACGCGGCGGAGGTCCCCGACGCCGAGATCGTCGTGGTGGTGGACGCGTCGTTCGAGCACCGGGTGGAATCGTCGGAGCGGGCCGCGCTCGAAGAGGCGGAGCTGCACGGCGAGGTGGTCTCGCCGCCGGCCGGCGCGATTGGGCGCGGCGATGCCTTCGTCCTGCGCATCGCCGAGCGCACCGGAGCGTCCGTGCTGTCCAACGACTCCTTCCAGGAGTTCCACGGCGAGCACCCCTGGCTCTTCGACGAGGGCCGGCTCGTCGGGGGGAAGCCCGTCCCCGGCATCGGGTGGATCTTCACCCGGCGCATCCCGGTCCGCGGCCCGAAGAGCCGGCAGGCTACGAGCAAGGCCCGACGGGCGGTGTCGTCCGAGCCCCTGTCCCCGCCGGTGAAGGCCGCCGAGCTGGCCAAGGCGGCGCGCAAGGCGGCGGCCAGGCGGATGGCGCTCATGCCCGACGGCACGACCCCCAAAGTGGGCGACGTGTGGCGGGCGCCGACAGCGCCCCCGGCGGGGCCTGAGGAGGCGCCGGGCGGGACGGCCGAGGATGCCGCACCGGCTGACGGCACCGCACCGTCTGAAGGTACCGCACCGGCTGGGCCGGCGAGGAAGCGTGGGGGCGCCCGGAAGGGTCGTGGCGCCAAGAAGGCGACGGCGACCGCGGTGACTGCCGACGAGCCCGGTGCCGTCGGGGGAACGGCCGACGGCGGCGAGGACCCGTCGACGGTCCGGGAGGAGCCGGTGGACGAGGCGCCCGGGAAGAAGGCCACGGCGAAGAAGAAGGCCGCGGCCAAGAAGGCGCCGGCGAAGAAGACCGGGGCCGAGAAGGCCGTGGCCGAGAAGGCGCCGGCGAAGAAGGCCGTGGCCAAGAAGGCCGTGGCCAAGAAGGCGCCGGCGAAGAGGACCGGGGCCAAGAAGGCGCCGGCGAAGAGGACCGGGGCCGAGAAGGCCGTGGCCAAGAAGGCGCCGGCCTCGGCGGCCGCCGCCCCGGAGGACGTCCGCTCCGAGGGCGTCGGCGAAGCGATCGAGGCCGAGCAGTCCGGCACTCCCGAAGTGGCCCGCCCGGCGCGGGAGCGGGAGGCCGCACACGAAGCGCCGCCGGTGACGAGCCGCCGCGGCACGCAGACCTCCCGTCCGCGCGAGGACCCCGCACTGCGACACGCCATCGACGAAGCCACGGCCGAGGCGCTGTCGCCGCCGGTCGAGACGACAGCGACGACCGCAACGGCTGCGGCGACAGCGACGGCGACGACAGGGACGACGGCCGCCGAGCTCGGCGGCGGCCCGGACGGCGGCGGGAACGGATCTTCGGGCCGGGGCGCGCGCCGCCGCAGGCGACGTGCCGCCACATCGCCGCCGGCGGTCAACGAGCCCCTCGCCTTCATCACGTTCGTCGCCTCGTGCCCGATCGGCGGCGAGGTCGAGGGCGAAGTGGTGTCGTTCACCTCGCACGGCGCCATGATCGACGTCGACCTCCCCGACGGGGGCACCCTCCACTGCTACATCCCCCTGGCGGCGATGGCCGATCCTCCCCCCACCAAGGCCCGCCAGGTCCTGTCGCGCGGCGAGCGCCGGGCGTTCGTGCTCGCCGGCCTCGACCCGCCACGGCGGGTGGCCGAGCTGGCCATCCCGGGCGTGGCGGAGGTGTCACCCGAGGCGGCCGGCAGCGGCGGCTGACCGGACCGGCCAGGTGGCGCCTCCCGACGGGCGGTGGGCCTGCCCGGTGGTCGGCGCGCCCGCCGCCGGGCGGTAACGTCATGGCCCGTGCGTCCCGCCGACGTCCTCCCGCACCGCGACCCGTTCCTCTTCGTGTCCGAGGTGGTCTCGGTCGATCCGGGGGTGCGGGCCGTCGGCCGGTGGCACCTGACCGGCGACGAGGCCTTCTTCGCCGGTCACTTCCCGGGCCGGCCGACCCTGCCGGGCGTGCTGATGGTCGAGTCGCTGGCCCAGCTCGGGGGCATCGCCGTCCTCGCCGACGAGCGGTTCGCCCACAAGTTGCCGCTGTTCGGCGGGATCGAGAAGGCTCGGTTCCGCCGACAGGTCGTTCCCGGCGACACCCTGGAGCTCGAGGTCACCGTCGGTCGCCTGTCGGCCCGGGCCGGTACCGGCCACGGCCGGGCGCACGTGGGCGGGCAGACGGCGTGCGAAGCCGACCTGCTCTTCGTCCTGGCCGACCGGGACCGGTGAGCCCCGACGCCGTGCGCCTCGCCACGTGGAACGTGAACTCCCTCGGTGCCCGGCTCCCGCTCGTGCTCGAGTGGATGGACGCCCACGCCCCCGACGTCCTGTGCCTGCAGGAGACGAAGCTTGCCGACGACGCCTTCCCCGGTGCCGCCTTCACCGAGCTGGGGTACGAGTCGGCGCATCACGGCGACGGTCGGTGGAACGGCGTCGCCGTGCTCAGCCGGGTCGGGCTGGCGGCCCCCGTGTGCGGGATTGGCGAGGATCTCGACGTTCACGGGTGCCGGATGGTCGCCGCCACCTGCGCGGGCGTCAGGGTCCACTCGGTCTACGTGCCCAACGGCCGCAGCCTCGACAGCGAGCACTACCGCTACAAGCTCGACTGGCTTGCCCGCCTGCGGCGCTACCTGGTCGAGCACTGCGACCCGGCGGCGGACGTCGCCGTCTGCGGCGACTTCAACATCGCCCCCGACGACGCCGACGTGTGGGACCCGGCGCACTTCGTGGGGTTGACGCACGTGAGCGAGCCCGAGCGCGGTGCCCTGACGGCGGTGCTCGACTGGGGGCTCGAGGACGTGTTCCGGCGGTTCCACCCCGAGGGTGGGATCTTCTCATGGTGGGACTACCGTGCCGGCAGCTTCCACAAGGGCCACGGCATGCGGATCGACCTCGTGTTGCTCTCGGCCCGCCTGTCGGCCCGGTGCACGTCGGTCGAGGTCGACCGGGAGGCTCGCAAGAAGAGCCCTGCCGGGAACAAGCCCTCCGACCACACCGTCGTGGTGGTCGAGACGTCGGGCACCACCACCACCGGCCGCGCCGGCTGACGCACGGCGTTCGGCGAGCCTCGACGCGCCGTTCGCCGGCCGGCGTGGCTCAACGACCCGGTAGGACCGCCTCGATCAGCGAGGGCCCCGGGCTGGCCAACGCCCCCTCGAGCTTGTCCGCCAGCTCGGCGGCGTCAGTGGCCGTGGTGGCGGGGACGCCCATGCCCCGGGCGAGCGAGACGAAGTCGAGGTCGGGCCTCGAGAGGTCGAGCATCGCGCCCGCCCGGCCGCCACCGCCCTCCGCACCCACCCGCGAAAGCTCGAACTGCAGGATGCCGTAGGCGTGGTTGGCGAGGATGACCGTGGTCACGTCGAGGCCCTCGCGCGCTTGGGTCCACAGCGACTGGATGGTGTACATGGCACTGCCGTCCGCTTCCAGGCAGAGCACCGGGCGGTCGGGGGCCGCCACCGCCGCCCCGGTCGCCACCGGCATCCCCTGGCCGATGGCGCCACCCGTCAGCGTCAGCCAGTCGTGGCGGGGAGCGGCCGCCGTGGCGGAGGGCAGGAAGACCCCCGACGTGACCGTCTCGTCGACGACCACCGCGCCCTCGGGGAGGAGGCAGCCCACGGCGGCGGCGAACGTCTCGGGGGTGATGGCGCCGTTGGGCCGTTCCGGAGCCGATCCGCAGTCCACGGGCGGGGTGCCGCCCCGAGCGTCCACCGCCGCAGCCAGGTCCTCCAGCGCCGCGGGCACGTCGTCCGCCGTGGTGGCGAGCCGGTGGACCGTGCACCCTTCGGGTACCAGGTCGCTCGGCTTGTCGGGATAGGCGAAGAACGAGACCGGCGACTTGGCACCGGCGATCACGAGGTGGCGGATGTCGCCCAGCTGGGTGAGCGCCATCTCGCCCAGGTACGCCAGCCGCTCCACCGGGGGGAGCCCGCCGCCCCGGGCCATGTTGGCGGGGAACGTCTCGGCCACCAGCTTCGCCCCCGTCGCCCGCCCCACCCGCTCGGCGGCGGTCAACCCTCGTGGGCGGAGCGCGCTCCCGCCGAGCAGGAGCGCGGCCGGCTCCCCGGAGCGCAGTGCCTTCGCTGCCTGCTCGACCGTGTCGCTCGGGACCCGGGAGGGCGGCCCGGGCGGAGCAGCCGCGGCAGGGCCGCCTGCCGCCTCCGACCACGACACGTCGGCGGGCAGGGCCAGCGTCGCCACCTGGCCCGGTGGCCCGTAGGCCGCCCGCACGGCATCGACGGCGTCGCCCGCCACGTCGTCGGCCCGGGCGGACGACCGGAACCAGCCCGACACCACCCCGGCCAGTCCGGGGAGGTCCGACTCGAGCGGCGCGGAGAACCGCTTGTGGTAGGTGGCGTGGTCGCCGACCACGTTCACGAGCGGCGTCTGGGCGCGCTTGGCATTGTGCAGGTTGGCGATGCCGTTGGCGAGCCCGGGGCCCAGGTGCAAGAGGGTGGACGCCGGCCGGCTCGCCACCCGTGCGTACCCGTCGGCGGCGCCGGTCGCGACCCCCTCGAAGAGGGTGAGCACGCCGCGTAGCTCGGGCACCCGGTCGAGCGCGGCGACGGAGTGGAGCTCCGACGTTCCCGGGTTGGCGAAGCAGACGTCGACGCCCGACGCAGCCAGGGTTCGGAGGAGCACCTCCGCCCCGTTCACGCCGGTACCGTCCCCAGGAGCCGGCCGGGGCCCAAGATGCCGTGGGGGTCGAAGGCGGCTTTGATCCGGCGCATGAGGGCCAGCTTGGCAGGATCCTCGAGCTCGAGGAAGTACGCAAGCTTCTCGGTCCCGATCCCGTGCTCGCCCGAGACGGCGCCGCCCGCCTCGGCGGCGGCGGCGAACACCGCCCTCAGGAAGGCGTGCCGCCCGTCGGCGTCGGGCTGGAACACCGACAGGTGGACGTTGCCGTCGCCGACATGGCCGCACCCCGAGAGCAGCGCCCCGTGCTCGTCGGCGAGGGCGGCGGTTGCCGCCAGGAACTCTGGGATCGATGCCCGGGGCACCACGGCGTCGACGATGTCGTGGGCACCGGCTGCCTTTGCGGCGAAGAAGGCACGCTCGCGGGCGACGATGAGGTCGGACCCCGCGGCCGGCGGGAGGACGTAGGCGTCGAGGGCGCCCCCGTCGGTCAGCAAGGTGCCGACCGCCTCCACATCGACCTCGAGGCGGTCGAGGGACGTGCTGGCCAGTACGACCACCAGGTAGGCGGCCGTCGCCTGGCGGACGTCGTGGGGCACGCCGAGGTCCAGCCCGGCGGCGCCGGTGATGCCGGCCATCGCCACGCCGTCGACGTACTCGAGGATCAGCGGGTCGACGCCGCTCGCCACGATCCGGGGCACCGCGCCGGTGACGAGAGGGAGGGAAGCGAACGGCGCCAGAAGCGTCGCGGTGTGCCGCAGGCGGGGCACGAGCTTGACCGTGACCTCGGTCACGAGCGCAAGGGTGCCCTCGGACCCGACGATGAGCTGGGTGAGGTCGTAGCCGGACGACGACTTGACGTACTTGCCGCCGGTCCGCAGCACCTCGCCTCCCGGCAGCACCGCTTCGAGCCCGAGGACGTGATGGCGGGTGACCCCGTAGCGGACGGCGCGCATCCCGCCCGCGTTGGTCGCCACGTTGCCGCCGAGCGATGCCGACATCTCTCCTGGGTAGACGGCGTAGACGAGACCGTGGGGCGCAGTGGCGGCATCCAGTTCGACCAGGGTGGCACCGGGCTGGACCACGGCCACGTGGTTGTCGGCGTCGATCTCGAGCACCCGGTTCATCCGGTCGAAGGCGACCACCAGGGCGTCGGGCGTCGGCCGGCAGCCGCCGGCGAGGCCGGTGCCCTTCCCGCGGGCGACGACGGGGACCCGCTGCTCGTCGGCCAGGGCCAGGATGGCGCCGACCTCCCGCGTCGTGGCGGGGCGCACGACGGCTAGTGGGACGACCGGTTCGCCGGTCAGCGCCTCGTCATGGGTGTCGTCGCCGGCCACCCCGTCGCCGACCTGCACCCACTCGGGACCGACCAGCGCTCGCAGTCGCTCGACGACGTCGCTCACCGTCGGTCCTTCCCGTGCCCGTCGCGGCGGGTGCCCCCGCACCACGGCGTCCGAACGGCGACGTCCGAACCCGTTCCGCGGCCGAGACTACCCGGCGTCACCGCGCTGGCCGGTCGCCAGCCGGCGACGCATGCCGGCCAGGTGGACGGCCGCCATCGCCGGGTCGGCGGGGGCCTCCTCGGCCGCCAGCCGGCCGACCACCTCCTCAACGGGTGCGAGCCAGGGGGATGGATCGCGCGGTGCCGACCCGGCAGCGGCGCGGCGATCGGGGTGCCGTGCCCACGAGCAGGTGAGCTCGTCCTCGGCCCGGGTGATGGCCACGTAGAGCAGGCGGCGCTCCTCGTCGCGCGCCGCCACCGACCGGGCACCGGCGATGGGCACTAGCCCGTCCGACAGCCCGACGACGAAGACCACCTGCCATTGCAGTCCCTTGGCGCGGTGGAAGGTGCTCAGGACGACGGCGTCATCCTGCGGGCCGTCCGAATCGGCCTCCGGGTCCACAGGACCCGTCGGTCCACCCGGGCCCACTGTGCCCCCCGAGCCCGGCGGGCCCGTCGATGGCGCACGCGGCGACCCGGTACCCGGACGCGCCGCCCCGGCGGGTGGGACGTCGCTCGCCGGTGCGAGGTCGCCCCCGGCCATGCGCCAGGGCACCCGGCTCGCCTCGAGGGCCGCCGCCACCGCGTCGAGCTGGGCGTTGGTGCGTGCGAGCACGGCGATCTGCGCCCATCGCCGTCCCGGCCGGTGTGCCCGCCAGGCCTGGTGGGCGACCCACGCCGCCTCATCCTCGTCGGTGTCGTGGGCTGCCACGCGCGGCAGCGCCGTCGCCGGCCGGCTGCTGCGGGGCGCGGCGTCCGGTGCCAGGCCGAGGGCGGCGACGGCCGCGGCGATCACCTGGGGCGAGCAACGGTGGTTGTGCTCGAGCCGGACCACCCGCGCCTGGGGGTACAGCACCGGGAACCGGTGGAGGAGGGTCGGGTCGGCGCCGTTCCAGCCATAGACGGACTGGTTGGGGTCGCCCACGACGAAGAGGTCGGGGTCGTCACCGGCGACCGCCTGCAGCAGGCGGAACTGTGCCGGGTTGACGTCCTGCATCTCGTCGACGAAGAGCTGGCGGTTTCGCCACCGGACGGCGGCGGCGAAGCGCGAGTCGTCCTCCAGCAGGTTGCCGGCCACGAGCAGGAGATCGTCGAGGTCGAGCACTCCCCTCCGGCGCTTCTCGTGCTCGTAGGCGGCGTAGAGCTCGGCGACGCGGGCGGCACCGAGGGAGGGGCGCCGGCGGGCCACCTGCACCCCGGCCGCGTAGCCCTCCGGCTTGACCAGCCGCGCCTTGGCCCAGCCGATCTCTGCCTCGAGGCGGCGCACGACCTGGCGCTCGCCGGCCGTCGCCGCCGCCCAGCGGTCCGGGCGGGCGCCACGCCGGTTGGGACGTCGATCGGCCGTCAGCACCTCGGCCAGGAGCAACCGCCGGTCGGCCAGGACCGTCGGTGGCGACAGGCCCTTGTCGGCCCGGTGCTGACGGATGAGGCCCAGCGCAGTGCGGTGGAACGTCCCCGCCCGCACGTCGGCGCCCGCGCCGAGCGTCCACAGTCTGGTGCGCAGCTCGTCGGCGGCCTTGCGGCTGAAGGTGCACACCAGGACGTGGTTGGGGTGGGCGCTCCGGTCCTGGAGCCGTCGGGCGACCCGGAGGGTGAGGACGCGGGTCTTGCCGGTGCCGGCGCCGGCCAGCAGGCACAGCACCCGGTCCTCCGCCAGCACGGCCTCCCGCTGGGCGTCGACCAGAGCGGCGAGCGCGGCCTCGCCCACCGTGCTCCCGCCGCCCCGCCCGGGTGCTGTGTCCGAGGCGGTCACTCAGCGCAACGATACCGATGCGCCGGGGTGCCGGCGCGCTCGGTAGGGTGACCCCCGCACCCGGGGTCGCCCGGCCGGGCCGCCCCGGCGCCCGAGCAGGGCTCGATCGAGCCGGTAGGTGGGCACCGGAGCGGTCGTCCCGTGGTGCTCGGCGGCCGCTCGGCGGTGCAGGGCGGGGCACCGGACGACCCGGGACGGACGCCGGCCAGGAGACCGAGGAGGCAGCGAGCGAGATGACCCACGCCTCGACGGCGTCGGCGACAAGGCGGTCCCCGGCCGCCCCTTCGCCCGTAAGCCGCGCGGCGGCCGGTCGGTTGCCGGCCGGAGACCGTTAGTGGTGCTGCGGACGTTCGCCGGCGGTCACCTCTTCGGGACCCGCACCGGCACGGCCTCGCCGGTGGTGCTGGCCCTGCACGGGTGGGCCCGGACCCATCGGGACTTCGACGCCGTCCTCGCCCCACCGGGACGGCCACCCGTCGACGCTGTCGCCGTGGACCTGCCCGGCTTCGGCGCCACGCCCCCGCCCGACGTCGCCTGGGGGTCCCCGGCCTACGCCGAGGTCGTGGCCGAGGTCGTGGCCGAGATGGCCGGGCCGGTGGTGGTGGTCGGCCACTCCTTCGGCGGCCGCGTGGCCGTCCACTTGGCCGCCGCCCGCCCGGACCTGGTCCGCGCCCTGGTGCTGACGGGCGTCCCCCTCCTGCGGACCCGCCCGGCCTCCCGCCCGGCCCGGCGGTTCCGGGCGGTCCGTGCCCTCCATCGGGCGGGCCTGGTCGGCGAGGAGCGGATGGAGGGGGCGCGGCGGCGGTTCGGGTCCGCCGACTACGCCGCGGCGCAGGGGACGATGCGTGCGGTGCTCGTCGAGACGGCGGGGGAGTCCTACGAGCAGCAGCTCGACGCCATCGGCTGCCCCGTGGCCCTGGTGTGGGGCGACGACGACGCGACCGTGCCCGTGGCCGTGGCCGAGGCGGTGGCGGGCCGCCTGCGGGACGCCCGGCTGACCGTGCTGCCGGGGGCCGGCCACCTGGTGCCGCTCACGGCGCCCGACGCCCTCCGGGCGGTCGTCGAGCGGTGCCTGGGGTGACCGGCCCGGTGGTGCTGGCGGCACTCACCCCGGCCACCGGCCCGACCGTGTTGGTGGCTGTCGCCGTGTCGGTGCTGGCCCTGGGGCCGGCGGGCGCCCGGTGGCTCCGGGTGGCCCAGCGTGAGCACTACCTGGCCGACGCCACCAGCCGCTTCGCCCTCCGCTGGTGGCGCAGCCGGCCGGTCAACGTGGTCCTGGCGGTGGCGGCGCTGGCCGGTCTGGTGCTGGCCGGCCGGTGGCCCCTGAGCGCCTTGGCGACGGCCGGTGCGGTGATCCTCGGCCCTGTGGGGCTCACCGTGCGGGGGCGGACGGCACCCCTTGCCTCGACCCGTCGTCTGAAGACCCTGGCCGCTGTCTGGCTGGTGTGCCAGGCCGCCGTGGTCGCCGTCGGCGTGGGCATCGGCGCCCCTGCACCGGTCGCCGCCGCCGGTGCCGCGCTGGTGCCGGCGCTGGTGGACCTCGCCTGCCTTGTCACGGCGCCCCTCGAACGGCGCCTCATGGGGCGCTTCGTCGCCACGGCGACCGAGCGGCTGCGGCGGGTGGCGCCGACGGTCGTGGGCATCACCGGCTCCTACGGCAAGACGTCGACCAAGAACTACGTGGCGCATCTGGTGGCCGGCACCCGGACGGTGGTGGCGACCCCGGCGTCGTTCAACAACCGGTCAGGGTTGGCGCGGGCCGTCAACGAGCACCTGGTGGAGGGCACCGAGGTCTTCGTCGCCGAGATGGGCACCTACGGCCCGGGCGAGATCCGCGAGCTGTGCCAGTGGTGCCCGCCGGCCATCGCCGTGCTCACGGCCGTCGGGCCCGTGCACCTCGAGCGGTTCGGCAGCGAGGACGCCATCGCGCGGGCCAAGTCGGAGATAGCCGAGCCGGCATCGGTGGTGGTGGTGAACGCCGACGATGCCCGGCTCGAGCGCCTCGCCCTCCAGTGGTCGTCGGACCCGGACGGCCCCGAGGTGGTGCGCTGCTCGGCCGAGCAAGAGAAGGCCGACGTCTGTGTCCAGCGCAAGGACGGCTCGGTCACGGTCACCGTCGGCGGGGAACGGGTCGCCGTCGAGGTGCCGCTGCGAGAGGGACTGCAGCCGACCAACCTGGCGTGCGCCGTCGCCGTCGCCGTCCGTCTGGGCGTCCCGCCCGGACAGGCGGCGGCCCGCCTGTCCTCGATCCCGCCGGTGCCCAACCGCCTGACGGCCGAGCGGGTCCCCTCGGGCGTCTACGTCATCGACGACACCTTCAACTCCAACCCGGCCGGCGCCCGGGCCGCTCTGGCGGTCCTGGCGGCGGCACCGGTCGACGGGCGGCGCGTCCTCGTCACCCCCGGGATGGTGGAGCTCGGTCGGCGCCAGGCCACCGAGAACGAGGCGTTCGCCGCCGACGCCTGTGCCGTGGCCACCGCCATCGTCGTGGTGGGCCGCACCAACCGCCGGGCGCTCCTGCGGGGCGCCGCCGCCCGATCTCCGGTGGTCGTCGACACCCGCGAGCAGGCCGTGGCCTGGGTCCGGGCCAACCTCGGCCCCGCCGACGCCGTCCTCTACGAGAACGACCTGCCGGACCACTACCCTTGACCGAGCCCGGGGCGCGGAGCCGCGGGGAGCAGGGAGCTGCCCGTTGTCCGAGGTCGCCGTCATCTTCGGGGGTCCGTCACCCGAGCACGACGTCAGTGTCCTGACGGGCCTCCAGGCCGCCCGGGCGCTGGCGGGCCGGGACGTGGTCCACGCCCTCTACTGGTCGAAGACCGGTGACTGGTACGAGGTGGACGCCGGAGCGGAGGCCAGCGCCTTCGTCGACGGCGTGCCCCGCGCGGCCACCCCGCTGCGCCTGGCCCTCGGGGCCGAGGGCGGCTTCCTGGCCGATGGAGGTCGCTTCGGGCGGTCGAAGCCCCTGGCCCTCGACGCTGCGGTCGTCTGCTGCCACGGTGGCCCGGGGGAGGACGGCTCGTTGCAGGCGGCACTCGACCTCGCCGGGATCGTGTACACCGGTCCCACGGTGGCCGGGGCGGCGATCGGCATGGACAAGTTGGCCTTCGCCGCCGTGGCCGGCCAGGCGGGCCTGCCGACCCTGCCCCGGGTGCTCCTCGAGCCCGACGGGCCGCCGCTGGGCTTCGAGGGGCCCTACATCGTGAAGCCACGGTTCGGAGGGTCCTCGATCGGCATCGAGATCGTGGCCGACCTGACCACCGCCCGCGCCCGGTTGGACGCAAACCCCCACCTGCGGGCCGGCGCCGTGGCCGAGCCGTACCGGCCGACCTTCTTCGACCTGCAGGTCGGGGTCCGCAGCTGGCCCGAGCTGGCCCTGTCAGCGGTCGAGCGCCCACTCCGGACCCCCCGTGCGGGAGGAGCAGCAGGCGAGCCCGAGATCCTCGGCTATGCCGACAAGTACGTCGGGGGCGAGGGGATGGCCAGCGCACCCCGCCAGCTGCCGGCCGAGATCGACGCCGGCCTCGAGAAGGCCCTGCGGGGGGCGGCGCTGGCTGTCGCCCGGCTGGTCTCGCTGCGGGGGGTCGCCCGCATCGACTTCCTCTCGGACGGTACGGACCTGGTGGTGAACGAGGTCAACACCGTGCCCGGCTCGCTCGCCCGGTACCTGTGGACCGAACCGGCCGTCCCGTTCCGCACCCTCCTCGACGACCTGCTGGCCGAGGCGCGCACCCGCCCCACCCATTCCTACCGCTCGGCCGGAGCCGACGGCACGGTGCTGCGGGGGGCGGCGTCCATCGCCGCCAAGCTGGCGTAGCGGGCGCCGCCGTCGGCGACCCGGCGGCGAAGATCGCCGTAGAGCCGTTCCGTCGCCTCCGAGGGAAAGCCACCGGGGTCCACCTCGTCGACCATCTGAAGGCAGTCGGCCCACTCCCGGTGTAGGCGGGCGGCGTCACCGGCCGCCGCCGCCACCTCCATCGCCACCCGGGCCAGGGCCTCGCTGTAGGGCTCGACCAGCCGCACCCGCTCGAGTGCCCACCGGGCGAGGTCCATGTCGCCCGCTGCCGCGCCCTGACGTGCCAGACGGCTGGCCCCGTCGACGAGGAGGTCGGCGATCCGGCGCTCGTGGCCCTCGGCGCGCCACCAGGAGTAGCCGGCGAGGACGCCCGAGAGCGGCTCTGCCTCGACGAGTGCGAGGGCCTCGGTCAGCAGCGCCGACGACCGGTCCGGGTCGGCCGAGCCGAGGCCGGTTCGGATGAGGACCGACGCCCGGATGATGTCGACGGTGATGGCCACCGACAGCCGGTACTGGCCGGTACGGGTGGCCGGCGGCAGCAGTGGTCGGCCGGCACCGTCCTGTCCGAGCGCCCGCCGGGCGGCACCGGCGGTGTTGAAGAGGGTCTTGGCCGCGGCATCGGCGTCCTCCGAGCCGAGGACCCTCGTGCGGAGGCGGTCGCCGGTCACCGCCTCGGGGTGGTGGAGGGCGAGGTAGGCGACCAGCTCGACGGCCCGCCGGGCCCGGTTGGCGGGCAGATCCCCGACGAGCCCTTCGAGGCGAGGCACGGCGACAAGGAGCCGGACCTCGATCTGTCCGGGATCGCCATCGGGGGGCCGCCGCTCGGTCGGAAGGGGCGCCCGACGCGCGGCGGCAGGCCCGCGCCGGGTGGGGACCTCGGGCGCGGAGCCGGTCCCTGCCACGTCGCCGGTCCCTGCCACGTCGCCGACGGCCATCATGGTTCCCCCGCGCACCGGCATGGCGCCGACAGCGTCATTCGCACCGCCGCCGGTGTCCGCCAGCTGCGCCACCCCGTCGGCCGTCCCCGGGGTGAGGAGGTGGGGCCGGAGGGTGAGCCCGAGTGGATGCAGCGCTGCGGCCTCGTGGTCGACGACCACGGTGACATCGGCACCGGGCAGCGGTCGGGTGGTGAGGGTGGCGCATGCGCCGGCAGCAGGGGACAGGTCGTCGGGGTCCCCGATGAACAGGACCGGCTCACCGCCGCGACCGGCGGCCGAGGCCGCCGTCCCCGGCTCCGCCGTGACCACGAGCTCGTCGCACCATGCCCAGGAGCCGGCCGCCAGCTGCATGGCCGAGACGAGAGCGTCGGCCGCGGGGCCGAGCACGGAGACGCGGCAGCCGGCCGGGAGCGGTAGGAGCCAGGTGCCGCGTTCGTCCTCACCCACCGGGGCGAGGAGGGGCAGGAGCGGCCCGTGGTCCGCTACCTGTCGGGCGAGCATCCGCGGATCGGTGTCGGCTGGCAGCCGCCACGTCGCTGGCCCGGTGCGCTCCCACCCCGCCGGCATCGCCGGGACCGCCGAGCGCAAGTGGACCTCGACGCCGTCGGGACCTACCCGTACCAGCGCAACCGCCTGCTCGACGAGCGGGAGCGCTTCGGTTCCCGCGCACGCCAGGTGCCGGTTGGCCAGCTCGACCCAATCAAGGAGCGGCAGTTCGTGGAAGGCGCTCACGGCGACGTCCGCCGCGGCGACGCCCTCGGCCGGGTCGGGGCTGGGTGAGCCCTCGGGCCGGCGCAGGGCTCGGAGCCGTCGCGCCTGCCGGGCCCGCCGCGCCACCAGCGCGGCGGTGAGGGCGCCGAAGCCGAAGGCGGCGAGGGCGGGGAGTGGCACCTCGGGCACCGGCCGGGGCGGCGGGCGGTGGGTGGGCGCAACGGCGGCGG
>JBOGGF010000051.1:0-14459 GCA_050743965.1 Acidimicrobiales bacterium | reverse complement strand
GGCCAACCGGACCGGTCGGGTCCTGGGGGAGCCGCCCGCCCGGGGTGCCCGCCGCGGTGCCGCCGCCGTCGGTGCCCTTGGCGTTCCTGGCGGCGGCAGCCGTCGGGTTGGTGGTCTGTGGCGGCGCCTGGATCTGGGCACGAAGCGCTGCCGCCGGGGACCCCACCGCGGACCCGGTCGTCGCTGCGGTGCACTTCGGGGTGCTGGCCACCCTGGCGATGGGAGTCCTCGGTGCCACCCACCAGTTCACCCCGGTCATCACCGGCAGGCCGCTGCGCTCGCTGCGACTGGCTCGAGCCACCTTCGTGACCTGGCTGGCGGGGTCGTGGATGCTGCCGTTAGGGATCGCCACCGAGCAAGTCGGCGTGACCGCCGCCGGCGGGGCTCTGGCAGGTGTCGCCGTCGTGCTGCTCGCCGCCAACCTCACCGCGCCGCTCTCGGTGCGAGGGAAGGGCGCGCCGGTCACCGCCCTGCGCTTCGCTGCCGCCGGTGCGGTGCTGACGACCTTCTTGGGCATCGCCTTCGTCGGGGGCCGCCAGGGGAGCTGGTTCGCCCTCTCGGACCACGTCGACCTGGCGATGGGCGTGATCGGGATTTTCGGCTGGCTCGGGGTCACCTACGTCGGCGTCGCCGAGAAGCTGTGGCCGATGTTCATGCTGGCGCACCTCCCCGTACGACACCGCGCCGGGAGCGTCGCGGTGTCGGTCATCCCCCTCGGCGCGGCCGCCCTGGCCGGTGGCCTGGCCTTCGAGCTGTCCGGCCTGGCGTGGGTGGGGAGCGGAATTCTCGTCGTCGGCCTCGGCGCCCACCTCTCCTCGCTGTGGACCCATGTCCGGCATCGCCGCAGGAAAGCCGACCTGCATCTCGTGTTCGTGGTGACCTCCGCGGCCTGGCTGGTGGTCGGCGGCGGTCTCGCGTTCGCCGGCGCGCTCGTGCTCCCCCATCACTACGACGAGGGTGTGGCCCTGGTGGCGGCGGCCATGACCGCCGCCGGCGGCTGGCTGCTCGAAGCACTGGTCGGCCACGCCCACAAGGTCGTGCCGTTCATCGCGTGGTCGGCGCTGCGCTCCAGGGGGATCGCGACCGGCCTGTCGGGCACCCAGCTCATGTTCGCCGACCTCT
Organism: Acidimicrobiales bacterium; assembly: GCA_050743965.1. Lineage (GTDB taxonomy): Bacteria > Actinomycetota > Acidimicrobiia > Acidimicrobiales > RAAP-2 > DAHUZJ01. Next base: position 13,337 of record JBOGGF010000051.1, on the reverse strand, counting down.
ACGACCACAACTGGGCCGCCGTTGCCTATGCCATCACCACTACCGGCATAGCCGTGCTGTGCGTGGGACTCGCGGCTTCGCTGCCCCTGGCGACGGCGCTGGGCGGGCTGTTGCTTGGCCTCACCGGCATCGTGGTGGCGGCCAACCTGTCGATCCGCCCGGTGCGCCTGTTGAGCGGGGGGCCATCCGACGTGGAACGTCGTGTCGCGGCGAGCGCCGTTGAGGGCAGCCATCGTGACGGCTGAGCGCCACGGGCGACGCCGAGGCTGCGGTCGACGGCATCGGTGCCCCGACCACCGGTCCGCCTGACGCTGGAGGTTCCGGACGGGTCAGACGGCGGTTGCGCCCGGAGGCTCGAAGCGACTCGTGACTCTGCACTACGCCGAGGACCGCGGACGACCCCGGCCCACCTGTCCGTCCGATGGAGGCGTCGCCAGCGACGCAACGTGGTGCGCTCGCTCGGTCCACTCCCCCGGCGGGAAGAAGAGCTCGGGCCCCATGCCCCGACAGGCCGCCCGGTGACGCCACCGGCCGGCGTCGGACAGGAACCGGGCGCGGTGGCTCTCGAGGCGCGTCAGCATCGAGTGGCCGTCACTCCTCGATTCGGCGAGGTCGCCTCGGGTGATGCTCATGCCGGCAGGCTCGCGACCCGGCCGATGCGCACCCGCCACACCGTGGGTCCCTCCTCGAGGTAGTCCCAGGTGAACTCGCCGTGGTGCTCCGCCTCGAACTGGTAACGCAGCGGCTTGGGGTCGTGGTCGTTGACCAGGACGAACCCCGCTCCTCCATCCAGCGCGCCGTAGGCGGCGAAGATCGACTCGTGGCGCTGGCCGTGGGGGAACCGGCGGACGTCGAGCTCGAACTCGGCTCCGAGAGAGTCGGCTGCGACCGACGGCGAGGCCGTCGCCGCGGCGTCCCGGCCGATGCGCACCCGCCACACCGTGGGTCCTTCCTCGAGGTAGTCCCAGGTGAACTCGCCGTGGTGCTCCGCCTCGAACTGGTAGCGCAACGGCTTGGGGTCGTGGTCGTTGACCAGGAGGAACCCTTCTCCGCTCCCGAGCGCGCCGTAGGCGGCAAAGATCGACTCGTGGCGCTGGGCAGGCGCCTGCTGGCGCACGTCCAGGGTCTCGCCGCCGGCCGACGTGCCGGTGACCATCCGGGCCGACAGGGTGATCGGTTCGGCCGTGACGGAGCGGACGAGACTGTGCAGGGCGGCGGTCACCCGCACGGCCAGATCGGGCCTCGGGACGCGCAGCGCCCCCCACGCCCGGGCGACGAGCCGGCAAGCCTTGTCCCCCTCACCGGCGTCGGCCAGCGCGCCCGCCGCCTCGATGAGGAGGCCGAGAAGGGCCGCCTCGGGGTCGGGGGCCGAGACGTCCTCAGCGGTCGTGGTCTCGGCCTGGGCGGCTTCGGTGAGCCGGTGCATCTGGACCAGCAGCTGCGACAAGCTCACCGTGTCGGCGGCCTGGAGCGGTGGCAAGAGGAGCTCGTTCTCCTTGGCCACGTGGGCGACGAACAGAGCGCCGATCGAGACGGCGAGATCGGCGGCGTCGCCCGGGATCGGCGAGACGGCCAGGGCTTCGAGCGAGCCCGCCAGCTGCCGGTGCTCGCCGATCATCTCCGCCACCGTGTCCGCCAGGCCGGGAAGGGTGCCGGCAGCCTGGTAGATCGAGTGCTCCTCGGCCATCGCGTGCGGGAGCACCTCGTCGGCCACGTAGGCGACGAGCTCTGCCACCGCAGGCTCGTAGGGTCCGCTGGCATCGACCACCGCCCGGACGGTGGCGACCCGCCGTGCCACCTGGTCCTCGAGGATGGCATGGTGCCCGAGCATCGCCTCGAAGGCGCCGGTATCGGTGGCCGTCATGGATCGATCCTCCTCGTGTGGCGGTCCTGGCGGACCTCGTCTCCCGTCGATACTATCTCCATGTTCTGCTAGATAAACAGGGTCCTGGATGCCAGCCGCACGATGCCGGTCTGTCACCACCCACGAAGCGCGGAGGGAAGATGCTTGTCACGAGCATGCCGTTGGTTGCCGTCGAGCTGGTCGCCGCGTCGGTCTGGGTGAGCAGCCTCGCCTGCCTGACCGTGGTGACCGCCTCAGCCCGCCGGGTCCTCGACCCGCAGTCCCAGGTGGCGCTGTTCAGGGTCGTCGGCCGCCGCTACGGGATCCTCGGGAGCGCCTCGCTGCTGGTGGCGATCGGAGCCGGCCTGGCGCTCTCGTGGCCGAGCTCGTCGTGGTCCTCAACCGTCGAGGCGGCCGTCGCCCTTGCCGGGGTGCTCGTCATCGCCAGCGGCGCCGGGATGGCCCAGGCCAGAGCGATGACCCGGCGGCGCAGGCAGGCAGCGGACGCCCGCGAGAACCGAGGACTCGCCCGGCTCGTCCGGCGGGGACGGCTCCTGGCCGCCGTCCTGCGTGGCTTGATGGCGCTGGTGATCCTCGCCGTCGTGGTGCTGGCGGCCCAGTCCCTCACCCATTGAGCTCGGTCGGGGCACGGGGCCCCCGCGTCCGCCTTCTCGGACCGGGAGGCCTCCACGGCCAAGGCTTGCGAGCTGATCCGGCACGCCGGTGGCGCCGACGCCCAGCTGGTCGCTTCCCCAGAGAGCCGGCCATTCGCCACGGTGCCTGCCACCTCCGGCCCGTGAGGGTGGGGAGGAAAGGTGAGACCGTAGCGCGGGAACCGAGGAACAGCGGGGCCGAGTGCCGAAATTAGTGGGCCGAGAGGGAGAGCAAGGGAGCCAAGGTTCGGGTGCGCAGGACCGTCGATGGCACCCGACGGAGCTCGACGTCGAGCCGCACTGCCTGGGGCACCAGCTCGGGGTGGGACCGACTTGATGCGCACGGAAGCGGTCGCCGTTCCGAATGTAGGTTCCTGGTTCTTGCAGTGCTTCGGACGGTTGACGCGTGCTCCACTGACCGTTACTGTCACTCCGTGGTGGAACTATTGTTCCTCGCACATATGAGGCAGCGCTCGCCCGCGAAGGTTCGTCGCCATGTACCTCGAGAAGCCGAGTCGCTGCGCGCTCGGTCGCATCACAGCGTCGATGGCGTGGTCAATGAAGGGGTCCGTCGGCGTGAGCGATGAGGGTCACGTCCTGTCGGTGAACGTCGCCGTGCCGATGCGCAACGACATCAAAGCTGTCGGGTTCACGGGCATCGACAAGCGACCGACCGATGCAAGCGTGATGGTGCGAGCACCGGGCCCGCGGGGCCAGGGACCGGGCAGTGGCCTCGAGGGCGACCAGGTCTTCGATTCCGTTCACCACCAGGGGGACCACCGGGCTGTCTGCGTCTATGCCCGCGAGGACCTGGATCTCTGGGAGGCCGAGCTCGGACGACCACTTCCGAGCGGTGCGTTCGGAGAAAATCTCACCACGGCGGGGATCGATGTCACCGGCGTGCTGCTCGGAGAACGGTGGCGTGTCGGAGAGGTGCTCGTGTTGGAGGTCACCCAGCCAAGGAACCCCTGCGTCACCTTCCACAATTGGATGGGAGGGCGCGGATGGCTCAAGCGCTTCACGACACGTGCAGTGTCCGGATGCTTTCTGCGCGTGGTCGAGCCTGGGGAAGTCCGAGCCGGCGATGTGATCTCCGTGGTCAGCCGCCCGTCCCACGACGTGACCGTCGGTCTCGCGTTTCGTGCGTTGACGCGCCAGCGAGAGTTGCAGATGCGACTTGTCGCCGTCGACAATTTGACTGACGACATCGCCGACGAGGCGGTGAGCAGTTGGTCGGCACGCCTGCCGGGATTACACCAGATGTTGGAGGAGTGCCGGTCGACACCGCGCACGGACGTGGCCCGCAACGACGACCAGGAGCAGGCGACCGACGTGCCGTAGAGTTGGCGCTGCTCGAGCTCATTGCGACAGGCACGCCGGTGAAGCGAAGCAGGTCCCATGCGCGCAAGCGCGAGACGGTGGATGGACAAGGAGAGGAGTTTCGGATGGAGAAGCGCATCATCGAGCCGCGGCCGTGGATGGTCGGTGCCGGCTTCGTCCCGGCCGTCGAGGTCCGTGGGGCCGAGAAGATCCTCTATGTCGCCGGCGTCACGTCGGTGGACGCGACAGGGTCCCCCTTGCACGAAGGCGACATGCTGGGTCAGCTGGTCGAGGTCATCGACGGTCTCGAGGCCGTGCTGAAGGAGGCGGGGTGCTCACTCTCCGACATCGTCCGCCTCACGACGTACACGACCGACATGGACCAATTCCGCAGCGTGCGGCCATCGGTCCAGAAGCGGTTCGACGACGCGAACTGCCGCTTCGCCGCTTCCCTCATCGGGGTCGCAAGGCTGGCTCGTCCGCAGGACCTTCTCGAATTGGAGGCCACCGCCGTCGTCTGACGGCCAACACCAATTTGCGCGGGCATGAGCGCGCCGTACGGCAGGGGGTAAGAGGGGCGCTTCCTGAGGACGGCCAGGCAGGCGACGCTCGGGTGCGCTCATTGCGCACCTCGGCGGCCGTGTGCGGCGCCCACCTCATGCCGGCCCCGATCCCTCGACCAGGCTCACCGGGCTCGGAAACCCAACGCCTCGCCGGCGTCATCGCTCATCATCGCCGGGCTCCACGGCGGGTCCCAGACCACCCGCACCTCGGTCCCGACGCTCGAGCCGAGCGCGTCGGAGACGGCCGCCCGGGCCATCTCGGGGAGGCTCTCCGACGCGGGGCACCCCGGCGTCGTGAGCGTCATCTCGACGATGACGGCGCCGCCCACGTCTCTCACGTCGTAGACGAGGCCGAGCGAGACGATGTCGAGGCACAGCTCGGGGTCGTACACGCCGCCGAGCGCCACCCAGGCCGCGTCAACTGGACCGGCAGGGCCGAGACGGACCCGGACTTGGCCGATCGAGAGCGACTCCGCTGCCCCATCGTCACCCGATTGGATCATGACGGCCGCCGGAACGTGACCTGCCAGTCGCCATCACCGAGGTCTTCAGTTTCGTAGGAGAAGCCCTGCGAGGAGAGGACCCCTTCGAGGGGGACCGGCTCGAAGGGCGCCACCACGATCAGCTCCTCTCCCTCGGCCAACGAGGTGGCCGCCGCCATGATGGTGTCGAACGGCTCGTCGCCTGCGGCGATGATCGGCCGGGCGTCGACAGTGGCCATCGTCTCCTCCGTTTCCGGATACGGGCCCAGGCTTGGCCCCTATCAGTTTTTTTGTCCGTCGCTAGAACTTATCAGGTCCGGGCGCCCGCGCTCTCCGGGAGCTGCAGCAAGGGACCGTGACCATAATGGCGGGCTGCTCAGGTGATCGGGGCGAGCTGAGCCCGGGTGGGCTCGGCGCAGCAGAACCACGGCTCGCTGAGATGCGCCCGCTCGCCCCGGGACCCGGCAGAGACGGCGCCCCGCACAGGGCGCGCCGGCGCGCCCTGCGCATGGGAGCGGACCAGCGCGTCGATCCGCTCGAAGGTCGCCTCGGGGTCGCCGCCCAACTCGACTTCGACCAGCGCGGCGATCTCGGACTGCAGCCGGTCGAGGACCGGGTTGGGATGTGCCCAACGCCATCCCAATCGCTCCGGGTCGTAGCCGCAGAGGTGCGGCGCCATCGAGTCTTCGCCGAGCAGGAGCGAGCCGTCGGGGACGAGCAAGCGCACGCTGTACTGCACGGGGTCGACGTTTACGACGAGGTCGTGGGCGACGACGAAGTCGAAAAGCGCCACCAGGTCGCCGACCGTGCTCCACGGCGTGAACGGCAGCCACGACGGGCGGACCTCGATGCCGCAGGATCTGAGTACCACGACCGCCTCGGAGGCCTGCGCCGCCGTATGGCCCTTGTCCAGGATGCACAGGATGTCGTCGTTGACCGACTCGAAGGCGCTGACCACGAAGGCGCACCCGGTGTCGGCGAGCTCGGGGAGGAGCGCCCGGTGCTTCAGGACGTGCTCCACCTTGATGGTGGCGTCGAAGCTGAGGTCCAGATGGCGGTCGTGCATCGCGTGCAGGACGCGGCGGGCGTGGTGGGGGGCATTCAGGAAGTCCGGGTCGGAGAAGCTCACATGGCGGGCTCCGGAGGCCACCAGCTGATCGACATCGGCGAGGACGACGTCGATCGGCACCGGGCGAACCCGGCCGCTGTAGACGGCCGGGACCGGGCAGTGCCGGCAGTGGTGCGAGCAGCCCCGGCTGGCGGCGACGGAGCCGACGGGCCGTCGCTCGCCTGCGACCGCCAGATGGGTGTAGCGATCGAGGGCGGGAAGTGCCCGGCGGTCGGGCACTCGGGCTTCGACGCGTCCGAGCTGGACGGCCGGACCGGGATCGCCGCCACCCGCCCACGCCACGACCCCGGTCTCGTACTCGCCGGCGATGACGGCGTCGTCGGGCGAGGTGACGGTGAGCTCGTTCGCCACTCCGGCGTAGAGGCCGAAGAAGCAGATCGCCATGGAGGGGCGCCGAGCCCGCACCGCGTCGGCCACATGCAGGGCGAGGCGCATGGCCGTGTGCATGGGGACCGACAGGGCGACGCGCTCGGCCCACTCGATGTCCGACTTGGGCAGGGGGTCCAGCGCGACGTCGGCGCAGCGCACCTGGTGGCCGGCGGCCACCAGCGCGGCGACCGTGGTCGCCGCCGACAGCGGCTGATGGCCGAGCTCGTAAGTGGAGACCACGAGAACATGCATCGATCGACCTTATGTCGTTCGCCGACCGGACCGGCTCGCGCGCGGCGCGTCGCCTCAGGGCGCCGGGCGCACCACTACGTCGAGCGCGGCGTCGACCCGGCGCAGGGCTGCTTCGACGTCAGCCGGCGTCTGACCGCGGGCGAAGGCGAACCCGAGGTAGCGGTCGCCTTCGGGCAGCGGTACCACCGGCCGGCCGATCGGGATGGTGATCTCCAAGCCGACCACCCCGTCGACGGCGAGCGCCTCGGCCTGGCCGGACACCCGCTCCAGCACGCCGGCTCTCCGGATGGGCAGCATCATCACCCCCGACGCCTGCGACTCGCGGCGAAGCCCTCCGAGCCCCACTCCGGCGGCGTGGCGCAAGATGACCTCTTCGAGGCTGATACCTGCCCCGAAGCGGAGCGCCCGGGCGCACAGCCCGCCGATCGAGCGGGGCGCCACCTCGATGACGACCGGTTGGCCGTCGGCCCGGACGCGCAGCTCGGCGTGAACCGGGCCCTCGGTGAGCCCCAGGCCAGCGGTGGCCGCCTGGGCCGTGGCGCCAATCCCCTCCAGAATGTTCGCTTGCTGGCGGGACGGGGTGACGTAGAACGTCTCTTCGAAGAAGGGCCCGTCGAGCGGGTCGGGCTTGTCGAAGACGGCCAACACATGGAGAATTCCGTCTTCCAGTAGGGCCTCGACCGCCACCTCGGGGCCGGCGACGAACGCCTCGACGAGCAGAGGCTCGTCCGATCCGACGATGGCCCGAGCCCGCTCGGAAGCCTCCTGTGCCTGGCCGGCGTCGTCGGCTCGGATCACCCCTTGGCTCCCCGAGCGCGAGACCGGCTTCACCACACAGGGGTAGCCCACCCGATCCGCCGCGTCTCGGACGTCCGCTCCGGGCTCCAGGACGAAGAAGCCCGGCTGCGCCACGCCGGTGGCGGCGAGCCGGGCCCGCGAGAGCGCCTTGTCCCGCGCCGCGGCCACCGCCTCCGGCCGGTTGTGTCGGAGGCCCAGGCGGGCCGAGGCTGCGGCGGCAACGACCAGCCCCTGGTCGTCCACCGCCACAACGGCGTCGATGGGAGCCCGCCGGTGGAGCTCGGCGATGCGCCCGACCGCCACCTCCACGTCGTCCATCGGGACCACGACCGCGCCGTCGCCCATCGCCGCGGCCATGGCCTGGCGCCGCTCGGAGCCGATGACGACGTCGATGCCGAGGTGGGCGGCGGCCGCCAGGAAGGCCCCGGCCCGGTAGGTGCCGGTCGGCACGAGCAAGAGGAGACGCGGCACACCACTATCGTGGCGCGCGACGAAGGGAAGTGGGACACGCACATGACTGCACCATGACTGCACCATGACTGAGGAGCAGGGGCACGCAAGCTCGCTCACCTTTACGGACTCGGCGCTGGCCAAGGTACTGGAGCTCCGGGACGCAGAACCCGATGCTGGATCTCTGGCGCTCGCGGTCGAGGTGCGGGGCTTCCGGGACGGCGACTACGCCTACGACGTCTACTTCCAGCAAGCGGGCGACGCCGGTGCCGCTGACTGGTCGAGCACACAAGGCGGCCTCACCGTCGTGGTGCCGGCGGACAGCGTGGACAAGCTCCTCGGCTCGGTCCTGGACGTCTCCGACGACGGGCCCGAGGCGGGGCTCACCATCCGCAATCCGAACCGCCCTGCTGATCACCAGGGGAGACCGGCTATCTCCGGCCCGCTGCCCGACCTCACCGGGGACGTGGCCCAGCGGATCGCCCAGGTCCTCGACGTCCAGGTCAACCCGTCCATCGCCGCCCACGGCGGCCGGGCCGACCTCGTGGCGGTGGAAGAAGGCGCCGCGTACCTTCGCCTCAGCGGTGGATGCGCCGGGTGCGGCATGGCGGGCGTGACCCTCAACCAGGGAATCGAAGTTGCCATCAAGCAGTCGGTGCCCGAGATCGTCCGCATCGTCGACGTGACCGACCACGCCGCCGGCACCAACCCGTACTACGAGCCGGCCAAGAAGTAGCCCACCCGGCACCGAGCTGTCGAGCACCGCCCCGCCCGGCTACGGCGCCTGGCTGGTATTTCTAGTCACAACTAGCTAACGTGTGCGTCGTGCGCGGGTCGCAGCTCAGTGCCGCCCATGCGTCGTCGGCGGCGGGCCCAGCCAGCGGACTGGGTTCGGCTCACCGCTGGGTGCTCTTCGTTGCCGCCGGCGCGGTGCTGGTGCTGGCGGGAGGGTTCGTCGCGGCCGCCGGGGGCGAAGCGCCCAGCCGGCACCTGTCCTGGGCTTCCGCCTACCTGGTCCTCGTGTGCGGGTCGGCGCAGATCTTCCTCGGAGGGGGACAAGCGTTGGTCGGGAGCCGGCCCCCGCGCCCGCTCTTGCTCGCCGCCCAGTTCACGGCGTTCAACCTGGGCAACGCCGGCGTGCTGGCGGGCACGCTGTCAGGCATGACGGGCGTGCTCGACGCCGGGAGCGCCGCGCTGGTCGTGGCATTCATCCTCTTCGCCTGGGCGACGAGGGACGCCGTCGGCCGCCGTCGCTTCGCCGCCGTGTACCGGGTCGTCCTCGCGGCCCTGGCCGTGAGCGTCCCGCTCGGTGCCGTATTGGCGCGCTGAGCCGTCGACCGCCACGAGCGCCTCGTCGCGCGGACGGCCCGTTCCTTGCCGGCGAGGGCCCACGAGCAGGTCGTCATCGGCGGTGGGCACCACCCGAACCGGACCGCCGAAGTGGTCCGACAGCAGGTCCTCGATGAGCACCTGCGCGGGTCGTCCCGAGCACACGACCGACCCCCCGGACAAGAGGAGCACCCGCCCGGCGAACTGCGCCGCCAGGGTGAGGTCGTGCATCGCGCTCACCACCGTGATCCGGCGTTCACGGCGCTGGGCGTCGATGAGCTCCAGCGCCTCTACCCGCCGTCCGAGGTCGAGGTCGCTCGTCGGCTCGTCCAGGAGGAGCACTGGCGCCTCCTGGGCGAGGGCCCGGCAGAGGGCGACCCGGTGCTGCTCGCCGCCCGAGAGGCTCGACAGCCGGCGCTTCGCCAGCCGGGCCAGGCCGAGCTGGTCGAGGAGCTCACAGCAGACGGCGCGGTCGTGTGCCGATTCGACGCCGAAGTACCCGATGTGGGCCGTCCTGCCCAGCAGCACGTAGTCGATGGTGGCCATGTCGGCCGGGAGCTGGAGAGCCTGGGGGAGGTAGGCCACCAGCCGGGCGCGCCGGCGCGGCCCGAGGAAGGCCATCGCTTTCTGTTGAACGCGGATCGTGCCTTCGTGGGCCTCAAATCCTGCCACGGCGCGCAGCAGCGTCGACTTCCCTGCCCCATTGGCTCCGATGACCGCCAACCACTCCCCTGCCCCCACCGCCTCGGTCACCGAGCGCAGCACCACGGTATCGCCGAAGCGCACCGTCAACGCCTCGATGCTGATCATCGGAGCCGGCCCCGAGTCGGGAGCCGCAGTGGAGATCACTGCTGCGGTCACAGGGGCCCGGTCCGGCTGCGGCGTGAACGGAGCACGAAGAGGAAGAACGGGGCGCCGGCAAAGGCCGTCACGACGCCGATGGGCACCTCGGCCGGCGCCTCGACGGTCCGGGCGACCACGTCGGCCAGCACCAAGAAGGCGGCGCCTCCCACCATCGACACCGGCACCACGACCCGGTAGCCGGCGCCCGTGGTGAGCCGCACGGCGTGGGGGACGATGATCCCGACGAAACCGATGAGCCCGCTGACCGACACGGCTGCCGCCGTGCCGAGCGTGGCCGCGGCCACCACGGCCAGGCGCGCCCGTCCCACGTGCAGGCCCAGCGAACCGGCCTCGTCTTCTCCCACCCGAAGGACGTCGAGCACCCGTCGGTGCACCAGCAGTCCCACCGCCGAGACGGCCGCGTAGGGCAGGATCAGCGTCACGTCGGACCACGAGGCGGTGGTGAAGCTGCCGAGCAACCAGGTGTAGATCTGCTGCACCTCTTGGGTGTGCTGCTGCTGGAGGTACGTCTGGACCGCGGTGAGCAAGGCCGCCACTGCCACGCCGGCCAGCACGACGGTCGATCCCGACGCCCGCGCCCCGCCGACCGTCCCGATGCCGTAGGTCATGGCCACGGCCGCCACCCCCCCACCGAAGGCCGCCACCGGGAGGAGCGGCGACGCCAGCCCCCCCGAGACGATGACCAGGGTCGCGCCCAGCCCGGCCCCCGCCGCCACGCCCAAGAGATAGGGATCGGCGAGCGGGTTGCGGAACACGCCCTGGTAGGAGGCACCGCCGCCGGCCAGCATGGCACCCACCACGGCGGCGAGCACGACCCGGGGTGCTCGCACCTGCCACACGATCGCCTGGTCCAGCGCCGGCACATGGGACCCGAGGTGGAGGAGCGGGACGTGAGCGAGGATGCTGGCGACGACGGTGCCGGCGCCGAGGTGGACCGGCCCGACGAGCACCCCGCAGAAGAGCGCGGCCACGAGGACGACGGCCGACACGCCCAGCGGCCGCCCGAGGGCCGTGCCCGCGGGCACCGGGGCGGCCAGGGGGGTGGAGGTCGGGGATGCGGCGCGGGTGCGCGAGATCCGGAGGCTCACGACCTTGCCACCGGGTGGCGCCGCAGCTCCTCGGAGACGTCTCGTAGCAGGTCGACGATCCGCGGCCCCCAGCGCGAGGCGATGTCGTCGTTCAGCCCGAGCACCCGGTGGTCGCGCACGGCCCCGAGTCGTGCCCACCCGGGTCGAGTCGCCACGGTGGCCTGTGACTGTCCACAGCATGTGGTGTCGGCCAAGAAGATGTAGTCAGGGTTCGCCTGCAAGATGTGCTCGGCGCTCAGCTGCGGATAGCCGCCGCTGGCCGCCGCCCCGTGGGCGGCGTCGGCGATGCTCTTCAGTCCCAGGCGCCCCAGGACCCGGCCGATGAAGGTCGACGACGTCGCCGAGTAGTGGGTCGGTGTCAGCTCGTAGTAGTAGGTCTCGGGGTGAGCGGGCTTCGGCGTTGCCCGCACGACGGCCGAGACCTCGTGCTCGAGCTGTTCGACCTCGCGCCGCGCCGTCGGGGCGTGGCCGGTCGCCGCGCCGAGTTGGTCGATCTGGTGGTACTCCTGGGCCAGGTCATCGGCCGCCGGCTCGGAGAGGACGGGAACACCGAGCGCCTTCAGTTGGGCGTTGAGGGAGGTCGGATCATCGGACACGACGACCAGGTCCGGCTGGTAGGAGGCGATGGCTTCCACGTTGGGGTCGAGGCCATCCAGCTTGGTCATCGGGGTGCCCTTGGGGTAGTCGGAGGACTCGTCGACGGCCTTGACTTGTGGGCCGGCGCCGATGGCGTAGAGCATCTCGGTGGCGGTCGGCGACAGCGAGACGATGGCCGTCGGCCGGGCGGCCAAGGTCACGGTGCCGTTGGCGGCGTGCAGCGTCACGGGGTAGCGCGCTGCCGGCCGCCTCGCCGCGGTGGTGGTCGACGACCCCGCCCCCGAGCGCGACACGGCGGGAGAGCAGCCGAGGAGCCCGGCGAGGGGCACCACGACGACGGCGGCGCGACGCAGTGCGTGCCTTCGGTGTCTGGCCATGATCATCCTCCATCGGTGCTCGCGGAGGACGAAGTGCGCCCGCTGCGACACCCGAGGGAGGGCATCGAACGAACCGCCCTTCCTCCGAGGACAGGTTGCGTTCGCGCACGATCAGGCGTCCGGGCTCGCCCCCTCATGGGGGGCAGTACCGTTGCGGGACAGCGCCGGGTTCTCACCGGTCTTCGCTGGGCGTGCACGGCCCCGGATCCGCCGGGGGCGACAACAGCGTAGTGCGCCGGTGGATGCCGACCCGAGATGCTGGGTCAGCCGGGCGTCGTCTCCCGCTGGTAGCTGCCGACGGGCGAGCGGAACCCGACGGCGAAGCGGTTCCAGCCGTTGATGGCGACGACGGCCAGGGTGAGGGCCACGACCTCGTCGGGGCTGAAGACGGCTGCCGCCCGCTGGTAGACATGGTCGGGGGCGCCGGAACCCGGGAGGAGGGTCAGCGCTTCGCACCAGGCGAGGGCGGCCCGCTCGCGCTCCGTGTACATCGGTGCCTCCTCCCACGCCGCCACCAGGTGCATACGCTGGGCGGTCATGCCGATCGCCGCCGCTTCCTTGGTGTGCATGTCCAGGCAGTAGCCGCAGCCGTTCAGCTGGGAGGCCCGGATCTTCACCAGCTCCAAGAGCTCGGGCTCGAGGGAGCTTGCGTGCACCGCCTTCTCCAGCTCGCCCATGGCTCGGATCGCCTGGGGGTAGGCGCTCAGGTAATCGACTCGCATCGCACTGTCTCCTTCAGTCATGCCTTACGGCTCGCAAGGCGGCGTCCGCTCATTCCACGCGCCCGAACGGCCCGATCGAACGGATCTCTTCGGGCTCTTCGGGGGAGAGCTCACGGGGCACCTCCCGGCGCGGCGCGGCGCAACGCTCCGTACGACCTCGTACCCTTCCTCTCCCCGAGCACTCGGCAATCTGGGGGTCGAGCGGGACGAAGATCGGCGCAGTCCACCGCGCGCAGGATATTACGACGAGCACCATGTCGAGCCGGAGAGCAAGAGCGCGGCGGACCCGACGATGATTGACGCAACGGCCAAGATGGAGTACGACTGTGCCAACAGTCAACGTCCAGGTTAGGTCGCAGCAGGCTCAGGACGGAGGGGTCAGTGTCGTTGGTCGATCTACCACAGTCGGCATTTCCACCGCTGGCTCTCGGGTTCTTCGGGCTGTAACCATTCAGGTGTCCTGAGCAGACCATCCCCCACCTGGGAGAATGACGCGCGTAC
>JBOGGF010000050.1:0-3746 GCA_050743965.1 Acidimicrobiales bacterium | reverse complement strand
GTTCAGGTCCGGCTGGTGGGCGAAGAAGCGGTGCCAGTAGAACTGGCCCCGGTCGGGGTCGAGGGTCCAGTTGGACTTCTCCGCGTCGACGAAGATCACCCGGGCGTCGGCATACCCGGTGTCGTCGTCGCGCCAGACGTACCAGTCGGCCTTGGGGTTGGTGCGGTCCTGGCGGGACTCGGCGAACCAGGGGTGCTGGTCGCTCGTGTGGTTCATCACCAGGTCGGCGACGACCCGGATCCCCCGCTTGTGGGCATCCTCGAGCAACCCGACGAGGTCGCCCAGCGATCCGTAGTCGGGGTGGACATTGAAGAAGTCGCTGATGTCGTAGCCCCCGTCGCGGTAAGGGGACGGGTAGAAGGGCAGCAGCCACAGGCAGTCGATGCCGAGCCATTGGAGGTAGTCGAGCTTGGCCCGCAGGCCGACCAGGTCCCCGTTGCCGTCGTCGTTGCCGTCGAAGAAGCCGCGCACCAGCACCTCGTAGAAGACGGCGTGCTGGAACCACCTGGCCGATGGGTCGTAGGAGCGGTCGACCGGGCCGGTGCCGGGAATGGACGGGGGCACGGCGGGCTGCGGGGCGGCGCCCGGCGTCCCGGTGGGGTCGCCGCCGCTCATCGGGCGCCGTCGGTCGGGCACGCACACATCGTGGCGCGGGACCCTATGCTCCCCACCGGCGATCGACCACGCGACACCCCATCAGGTCGTCCCTGCCCCACCCCGGGCCGGGCCGGGCCCGGATGGGGTCGCCGGGGTGGGTTCGCCGGCCATGAGCCGCCCAACGGCCTCGTAGGGGTCGAGGCGACCCTCCCCGACGGCCGCCACGGCGTCGGCGAAGCCCTCGCCGGTGGTCAGCTCCTCTGCCCGGCGGAGCAGCTGCGCCGTCACCACTCGGCGCAGCTCCTGGCCCACGCGGGCCCGGCGGCGACCTGCCAGCTCCCCCGACGTCGACAGGTGATCGCGATGCCGGCCGATCTCCACCCACAGGGCGTCGATGCCCTGCCCGCTGGCCGCCACCGTCTCGACGATCGGTGGCCGCCACGGGCGGTGCGCCGACAGGTCCAGCATCTGCTCGAGGTCCCGGCGCGCCTCGCGTACGCCAGGCCGGTCGGCCTTGTTCACCACGAACACGTCGGCGACCTCGAGAAGGCCCGCCTTGTTGGCCTGCATGGCGTCGCCCCACCCGGGGGTGACCACCACGACGGTCGTGTCGGCCGCCGCCGCCACGTCCAACTCCATCTGGCCGACGCCCACCGTCTCGACGATGACCAGCGGCATGCCCACCGCACCGAGGACCCGCACCGCCTCGGGGACAGCCAGGGCCAAGCCACCGAGGTGGCCTCGCGTGGCCATCGAACGGATGTAGACGGACGGGTCGGTGGCGTGGTCCTGCATCCGCACCCGGTCGCCGAGGATGGCTCCGCCGGTGAGGGGTGAGGACGGGTCGACGGCCAGCACCGCCACCTGGTCGACCGGCCGGCTGTCGTCGGGCCCCGCCGTCCATCCGCCCCGGGCGGCGGCGATGAGCCGGCTGGTGAGGGTGGACTTGCCGGCGCCGGGCGCGCCCGTCAGCCCCACCGTGTGCGGCGGTGGCGTGGCGTAGACGAGGCGAGCGAGCTCCCTGCTGAGTGGACCGCCCCGCTCGACGAGGGAGAGGAGCCGGGCGAGCGCCCCCCGGTCGCCGGCCACGGCCTCGGTCAGCAGAGTCCCGAGTTCGCGGGACCGCGTGCTCAACGCCGGTGCACCTGTGCCCCGAGGCTCCGCAGGGCTGCGGCCAGGTCGTCGTAGCCGCGGTCGACGTGCCGAGCCCCCGACACCTCCGTCTCCCCCTCGGCCACGAGCCCGGCGAGCACCAGGGCGGCGCCGGCGCGGATGTCCGGGGCGCGGACAGGGGCACCGGACAGCCGGGACACGCCGCGGATGACCGCGTGATGGCCCTCCGTGCGCACGTCGGCGCCCATGCGCCGCAGCTCGTCCACGTAGCGGAACCGCCCGGAGAACAGGTTCTCGGTCACGATGCCGACGCCGTCGGCCACCGTCAGCATGGCCACCAGGAGCGGCTTGTAGTCGGTGGCGACCCCCGGGTACGGCAGCGTCGAAACGTCCACGGAGCGCAGTCGCCCGTCGCCGGCGGCCGCAAGCCCCTCGGGCCGCTGCTCGACGTGCAGCCCCATCGCCGTCAGCTTGCGCACGAGCATCCCGATGTGGTCGATGCGGGCGTCCTCGACCACGATCTCGCCACCGGCAAGCCCCACCGCGGCCAGGTAGGTGGCTGCCACGACCCGGTCGGGGACGACGGCGTGGCTCGCGGGAGCCAGCTCGTCGACCCCCTCCACCTCGATGCGCGAGGTCCCGGCCCCCGAGATGCGTGCCCCCATGGCCCGGAGGAAGGCGGCCAGGTCCGCCACCTCGGGCTCGCGCGCCGCGTTCTCGATCACCGTCGTGCCCTTGGCCAGCACCGCCGCCATCAGCAGGTTGTCGGTCGCCGTGTGGCTGGGGTACTCGAGCACCACCATCGTCCCGACCAGACGCTCGCGCAGGAGTGGGTCGCCCACCCGTCCCTCGACGTAGCCGTGGACGGTGTCGAACGTCGCGCCCATGGCCGTCAGGCCGTGCAGGTGGATGTCGATGGGACGGGTGCCGAAGTCGTCACCCCCGGGCATCGAGACCCGGGCCTGCCCGCACCGGGCGAGCAGCGGCCCCAGGACCACGATCGACGCCCGCATCCGCTCCACCAGCTCGTAGGGCGCCTCGGGCACGAGGTCGGCGGTCGCCGGGGAAGTCACGGCCAGCCGGCCGTCCGCCAGGCGCTCGACCGACGCCCCCAGCGCAGTGAGGACCTCGGACATGATCTCCACGTCGAGGATGCCGGGCACGTTGGCCAGCTCGTGCCGGCCGGGTGCCAGCAGACAGGCCGCCATCAGCTTGAGGACGGAGTTCTTCGCCCCACCCGCCCGGACGACGCCGTGCAGGGGACCGTTCGGGCGGACGACGAAGCAGTCCATCCGGCCCATTATGTCGGAGGGCCGGCCGGAAGCCAGGGTTCGAGTTCACGAGGCCGTTCGAGCAGCAGGGGTGCGGCGGGCCGGTATCGTCTCCGCCGTGGAACGCCACGTCCAGGCCCCCGACCGGAACCTCGCCCTCGAGCTCGTACGGGTGACCGAGGCTGCCGCGATGGCCGCCAGCCGTTGGATGGGCCGCGGCGACAAGGAGGGGGCGGACGGTGCCGCCGTCAACGCCATGCGGGTCGTCCTCCAGACGGTGCCGATGGACGGGATCGTCGTCATCGGCGAGGGCGAGAAGGACAACGCCCCGATGCTCTACAACGGCGAGCGCATCGGCGATGGCTCGCCCCCTGCCGCCGACATCGCCGTCGACCCCATCGACGGCACCACGCCCACGGCGCTGGGCCGCGGCGGCGCGCTCTCGGTGATCGCCGTGTCGGAACGGGACACGATGTTCAATCCGGGGCCCTGCGTGTACATGGAGAAGATCGCCGTCGGTCCGGGCGCCCGGGGCGCGGTCGACATCAACCGGTCCCCGACCGACAACCTCGAGTCCCTGGGCCGGGCCCTGGGGCGCTCCGTCCGCGACCTCACGGCGGTGATCCTCGACCGTCCCCGGCACGCCGACCTCATCGGCGAGGTCCGGGCATCGGGCGCTCGCGTCCGGCCTTGACGCGGACTTCGTTGCGCTCGGGCCGGCCGTCCCCATCTCGCGGCGGAGCCGCATGGGCGTGCCGGTTGGCG
>JBOGGF010000049.1:0-4444 GCA_050743965.1 Acidimicrobiales bacterium | reverse complement strand
CGCCCGCGGCGGCCAGCCGATCACCGGCGACGGGACGTGGTCCGCCGTCGTCCTCCCACCACGGGATCCCGACCGCCGTCGGTCCCTCCGGCAGCTCCTCGGCGAACTCGACGGGCAGGGTCACCGGCGGGTGCCCCTCTCGTGTTCTGCGGGCCGACCATGCGACCCAGCCCCACCCCCCGGCGCCCCGCCGGGCCGGTCTCCCGGCGCCCCGCCGGCACCGTCCCCCCCACCCCGCGGTCCCCGGGCAGCCCGGCCCGAGCGTGCCGCCAGGTGGGTCTCACCCTCCTGCCACCGGGCCATGGTCCAGAGCAAGTCGGAGAGCCGGTTCAGGTACGGCCCCACGGTCGAGCCGTCACTCCCGTCGGGCCGGGGGTCGAGCGGGCCAGACCCAGCGAGGACCCGTTCCGCCCGGCGCACGACCGTACGAGCGACGTCGAGGGCAGCGGCACATCGGTTGGCGCCCGGCACGACGAACTCGGTCGGCATCTCGAAGCGCTCCCCGAGCTCGTCGATCCGTCGCTCGAGCGCCGTCACCATCTCTGGGGTGACGAGGCTGGTCCCCGCCGACAGCTTGTGCCGGTTGGCCGGCTCCGTCGCCACCTCGGCCATGAGCACGTACAGCTCGCGCTCGAGCGCCAACAGCAGGTCGTCGGCCTCCGAGCCCGGGTCGACCTCGGCCCTGGCCAAGCCGAGGGCGGCCTGCGACTCGTCGACGGCGCCGTTCAGCTCGATCCGTGCGGCGCTCTTGGCGACCCGCCCCCCGTAGAGGAGGCCGGTGGTGCCGTCGTCGCCCCTGCGCGTGTAGATCCGCACGTTTGCGGAGCCTACCGGGCGGCGCAAGTAGCCTTGTGAACCTCCATGGCTCGCACTCCCACATCCCCCACATCCCCCACATCCCCCACATCCCCCGTGCCCCTCGGACGCCTCGACCCCGACGCGTCCGCCTACCTCACCGCCCTGCGCGAGCGGGTGGTGGTCTTCGACGGTGCCGCCGGCACCAACCTCCAGCTCCAGGAGCTCACGGCCGAAGATTTCGGCGGTCACGACCTCGAGGGGTGCAACGAGGCTCTCATCCTCTCGCGTCCCGACGCCGTCGAGCGGCTCCACCGGTCGTTCCTCGACGTCGGGGTGGACGTGATCGAGACGGACACCTTCGGCGCCTTCTCGACGGTGCTGGCCGAGTACGGGATCGCCGACCAGGCATACGAGCTCAACCTGGCCGGCTCCCGGTTGGCCCGGCGACTGGCGGACGAGGCATCGACGCCCGAACGGCCCCGCTGGGTGGCCGGCAGCATGGGCCCGGGCACCAAGTTCCCCACTCTCGGCCAGATCCCCTACGCCGACCTGCGCGACGCCTACGAGGAGCAGGCGCGCGGGCTCCTCGACGGCGGGGCCGACCTGCTGCTGATCGAGACGGTGTTCGACCTGCTGTCGGCCAAGTCCGCCATCAACGGCGCCCGCCGGGCCATGGTGGCCACCGGGCGCCACGTGCCGCTCCAGGTGCAGGTGACGGTCGAGCTGACCGGGCGGATGCTACCGGGGACCGAGATCGCCGCCGCCCTCGCCACCCTCGACGCCATGCAGGTCGACGTCATCGGCATGAACTGCGCCACCGGGCCGGCCGAGATGTACGAGCCGCTGCGCCACCTGTCGGCGCACTGCCGGGTCCCGGTCGCCGTCCAGCCAAACGCCGGGCTGCCCTCGGTGGTCGAGGGCAAGATGCACTACGACCTCACCCCCGACGGCCTGGTCGAACACCTCCACCGGTTCGTGACCGAGCTCGGGGTGACGGCGATCGGGGGCTGCTGCGGCACCACGCCCGCTCACCTGGCCGCCGTGGTCGAACGGGTGCGCGGCGCCGTGCCGGCGACGCGGCACCCCGTCCACGAGCCGTCGGCCGCCTCGATCTACACGGCCGTGCCGTTCGCCCAGGAGACGTCGTTCCTCGTCGTCGGGGAGCGGACCAACGCCAACGGCTCCAAGCAGTTTCGCCAGGCCATGCTGGAGGGCGACTGGGACACGTGCGTCGCCATGGCGCGCGACCAGGTGAAGGAGGGCGCCCACCTGATCGACGTGTGCGTGGACTACACGGGCGCCGACGGGGTGGCCGACATGACCGAGGCGGCGAGCCGGCTGGCCACCCAGTCGAGCGTGCCGCTGATGGTCGACTCGACCGAGGGCCCGGTGGTCGAGGCGGCGCTGCACTGGCTCGGCGGGCGTCCGGTGCTCAATTCGGTCAACCTGGAGGACGGGGACGCCGGCGGCACCCGCCTCGACATCTTCCTGCGGCTCGCACGGGAGTTCGGTGCCGCCGTCGTGTGCACGTGCATCGACGAGGAGGGCCAGGCCCGGACGGCCGAGTGGAAGCTGCGGGCGGCGAAGGCCATCCACGACGTGGCGGTCGGTCGCTACGGCCTCGACCCCTCCGACCTGCTGTTCGACCCCTTGGCCCTTCCCCTGTCGACCGGAATGGAGGAGGGCCGACGGGACGGCATCGAGACCCTCGAGGGCATCCGCCGGATCAAGGCCGAGCTGCCCGGGGTCCACACGATGCTCGGCCTCTCGAACGTGTCCTTCGGCCTCAACCCGGCCGCCCGGCAGGCGCTCAACTCCGTCTTCCTCCACGAATGCGTCGAGGCCGGCCTGGACGCCGCCATCGTCCACGCCTCGAAGATCGTGCCGCTGGCGCGCATCGACGAGCGGGCCCGGGAGGTGTGCCTGGACCTCGTCCACGACCGGCGCGGCGACGGCTATGACCCGCTCCAGGAGCTGCTGGCCCTGTTCGAGGGAGTGGCGGCCAGCGCCGGCAAGGTCGAGGAGCACCTGGACTGGCCGGTGGAGCGACGCCTGGAACAGCGGATCGTCGACGGCAACCGCAACGGCCTGGAGACGGACCTCGGCGAGGCCATGGCCGCCGGGCACGAGGCCCTGACGATCGTCAACGACTTCCTCCTCGCCGGGATGAAGACGGTCGGCGAGCTCTTCGCATCGGGGGAGATGCAGCTCCCCTTCGTGCTGCAGTCGGCCGAGACCATGAAGGCGGCGGTCGCCTTCCTCGAGCCGCACATGGCCCATGCCGACCAGGGCGGCAAGGCCACCGTGGTGCTCGCCACGGTGAAGGGCGACGTCCACGACATCGGCAAGAACCTCGTCGACATCATCTTCACCAACAACGGCTACGAGGTCGTCAACCTCGGCATCAAGGTCGGCGTCGCCGAGATGGTGGCCGCCGTCGAGGAGCACCGGGCCCACGCCCTCGGCATGAGCGGGCTGCTCGTCAAGTCCACCCTGATCATGCGAGAGAACCTGGAGGAGCTCAACCGCCGCGGCCTGGCCGACCTCCCCGTGCTGCTGGGAGGGGCCGCCCTCACCCGCACCTACGTGGAGCGCGACCTCCGGCAGGTCTACGAGGGCCGGCTCTTCTACGGTCGGGACGCCTTCGAAGGGCTGCGCACCATGGACCGCCTCGCCGAGCTGCGGCGGACCGGCGCGGAGGACCCGGCGTTCGGCCGGGAGATCTCCGAGCGCCGGGTCCCGGCCCGCAGCCGCCTCGACCCCGAGACCGGGCCGGTGCCGGGCGCGCCGAGCCGTGCACCGTCGGTGGCCGACGACAACCCCCTCTTCCCACCGCCGTTCGTCGACTCCCGGGTGGCCAAGGGCATCCCGCTGGACGACATCGCCGCCTACCTCAACCAGACGGCCCTCTTCCGCAACCAGTGGGGCTTCCGGCCCGAGGACGGCGAGGACGACGCCGCCTTCAAGTCCCGGGTCCAGTCGGTGCTGCGGACAGAGCTGGCAAAGGCCACGGAGCGGGGGCTCCTCGTGCCCCAGGTGGTCTACGGCCACTTCCCCGTCGCCGCCGACGGCGCCGACCTGGTGGTGTACAAGGACGAGCGCCGGACGGCAGAGTGGATGCGGTTCACCTACCCCCGCCAGCGCAAGGAGCCCTGGCTCTGCATCGCCGACTTCTTCCGGCCGGTCGGCTCGCCCGACCGGGACTTCGCCTCCTTCATGCTCGTCACGATGGGATCGAAGGTCTCCGAGGAGACCGCCCGGCTCTTTGCCGAGGACCGCTACCAGGAGTACCTCTTCCTCCACGGGCTCGGGGTCGAGATGGCCGAGGCGCTGGCCGAACTCTGGCACCGCCGGATCCGGGAGGAGCTGGGCTACGCCGACGAGGACGGCCCGACGGTGACCGGGCTCTTCCGCCAGCAGTACCGCGGTGGCCGCTACAGCTGGGGCTACCCCGCCTGCCCCAACCTGGACGACAACGCCAAGGTGGTGGAGCTGCTCGGCGCCGACCGCATCGGCGTCGTCGTCAGCGAGGGGTCCCAGCTCCACCCCGAGCAGACCACCGACGCCATCATCTGCCACCACCCCCAGGCCAAGTACTTCGTGGCGTAGGCAGCGGCCGGCGGGCGGGGCGGTGGCGGCCGAGCCC
>JBOGGF010000048.1:0-2251 GCA_050743965.1 Acidimicrobiales bacterium | reverse complement strand
GGACGAGGACCGCGTCGTCCGCCTGCCGGTCGAGGCGGAGGGTGCGCCCGGCGCGCCAGTCGTGCCCAGCGAACCGGAGCCGGCCCGCCTCCTCGTACCACGCTCTGTCGCCCCCGCCGGTCCGGTTGCCCCCGGTGCCCCGTCCGATCGGACCTGCCTGGTCGGCCCAGGCGTCGATCATCCGAACGCCGGCCGAACCAACGAACGTCCCGCCGTCCCCGCCCAGGTAGTCGGAGATGGCGCGCTCGACCGACCACCGGCCGACGAGGAAGCCAAGGGTGTCGACGACCTGCGGCGGCGGTAGCGGCGGCAATGCCACTGACGGTGGCACCGGTGAGCACGGCAACGACGGGCGCATCTTGACGAGTCTGCCCCGTCCGGGGATGGGCGCCGCCACGTCCGCTTGGTAATGTCCGGCTTTCGCCGTCCTCGACCCCGGATCGCGGGAGCAGCCTGCTCCGGGTGAGAGGTTCGGTCGACCATCAGGGTCCGTCGTGGCCCGTGGGATCGAGGAGGATGCCGGAGATGTCGGACGTCATCAGGTTGCCGCGGCGGCGGCCGCTCGTGCTCGCCGATCTCGCGCCGGGAACGCTGGCGCGCGACGTGCTGCTCGTCGCCGGCGCGGCGGGGCTCGTCGGGCTGCTGGCCCAGGTCTCGGTCCACCTCCCCTTCACCCCCGTGCCGGTCACCGGCCAGACCCTCGGCGTCCTCCTGTGCGGGACCGCCCTCGGATGGCGCCGCGGTGCCGCCGCCATGGCGCTCTACGCCGTGGCGGGGGTGATCGGCGTGCCGTGGTTCGCCGGCCACGCCAGCGGCTACGTCGGCGCGTCGTTCGGCTACATCGTCGGCTTCTTGCTGTGCGCCATCCTCTGCGGACTCCTGGCGGAGCGGGGTGCCGGCCGGTCGCTTCGCACGTCGGTCCCGGCGATGGTCGCGGGCGAGGTGGTGATGTACGCCGTGGGCGTGGGCTGGCTCGCCTTGAGCTTGCACGTGGGCCCGGCGAAGGCCATCGCCCTCGGGCTCACCCCGTTCCTCGTGGGCGACGCCCTCAAGGCCGCGCTGGCGGCCCTGCTGCTGCCCGGGGCGTGGAAGCTGGCCGGCGCCCGTCGGTAGCGGCGTTCCCGTCCCCGGCCCCGCTGCCACCGGCTCCCTCACCCGGCCGACGTTCAGCCGCGAGGTGGGCGAGGAGCGCCCCGTGGTGGGCGCGCAGGGCTCGCCGGACCGCCGGCTCGTCCCGGGCCGCCAGGGCGTCGACGATCGGCCGGTGGAGCCGGAGGTGCTCCTCCACGTGGACGGAGCCGAGCCAGCCGGGCACGTCGTCGGTACGGATCCAGCGCTCGTGCTCCACCGTGAGCACCGCGGTGTGCACGTTCTCGTAGACGGCGGTGAGGTAGGGGTTCCCGGCGCCGGCCACGACGAGGGCGTGGAAGTTCGTGTCGGCCGCAACGAGTGACGACGCGTTCCCCGCGCACGCCGACAGCCCGTCGAACGCCGCCTCGAGCTCCTCCTGGTGCGCCGGGCCGGCGGTCCCGACGCCCTCCACGGCGCCCAGCGTCTCGAGCCACAGCCGCAGCTCGCAGAGGTGCTCGATCGACCCCTGCCGCAGCTCGAGCATGAGGTCGACCGAGGCCCGCACCATGGCGGCCGGGTTGCGCAGGACATAGGCGCCCGAGCCCGGACGGACCTCCACCAGGCCCATGAGGGAGAGGGTCCGCAACGCCTGGGCGACGATCGCCCGGCTGGACCTGCAGCGCTCGGCCAGGTCCCGCTCCGAGGGGAGCCGGGCCCCCGCCGCCAGGCCCTCCTCGACGATGAGCCGCCGGATCTGCTCGACGATCTCGTCGGCGAGCCGACGACGACCGACCGGCCGGAAGGCGTCGAGGAGCGCTGGCGGCCCGCCGTCGACGGGGTCGGTCGCCATCTCGGTCACCCGCTCGCCTCCCGGTGCGCCCTCGGTCCCTTGGGCGGCCGCGCCACAGCCCTGCGCCACCTGCACGACCCTCGACACTGCACGACCCTTGACAGCGGGAGCCTAGACGGCATAGGAATGCGAATTGGCTCAGCCACCTGGCCACCGACACGGGCTGACCCCGCAGGGCCACTGCGGCTGGCGCCCGCGGCGGCTGGGCCAACGGAAAGGGGGGTCGCCGTATGGGCGCTGGAGCAGCAACCGTCCCGGCCGGGCCCGGGCGCGCCACGCCGCCGGCGGTAGCTGCCGCGCCCGGCGATCGCCGACCGCCCACCACGGCCC
>JBOGGF010000047.1:0-7639 GCA_050743965.1 Acidimicrobiales bacterium | reverse complement strand
GTGGGTGGGCGCAACGGCGGCGGCCGGGGGCTCGGCAGCGCGCGGCACCGACGAGGGCGGGGTCGACGGCCGGGCCGCCTGCCCGCTGGCCGTCGCCATCGTCGGAGCGCCGGGCGCGACGGTGGCCACGGGGCCGCCGGTCGGGTCAGGCACCACGGCCGGCTGGGCGGACTGGGCGGACTGGCCGGACTGGGCGGACTGGGCGGCCAGCCTGGCGGACATGGGGTCGGGTGTCACCAGGGTGCTATTCGTGGTGCCGTCGATGGACGGAAGTTCGAGGACCCAACCCGGCCGGATCAAGCTCGGATCGACGAAGCGTGTGCCGTCGACCATCACCCGGCCGAGATTGGCTCGGGCGATCGCTTGCCAGTCGGCGCCGTGGCCGTAGGCGCGGGCGGCAATGGTCCAGAGGGAGTCGCCCGGGCCGACGATGCAGGTGGCCGGTGCGGTGGCCGACGCCGGTGTCGTCCGCGGCGCGCTGGGACCCGAGCCGCCCGGTGGAGCCGGCACCGCGACGCCCGGTCGAGCCGCCACCGCGGCACTGGCGGCGGTGGCGGTGGCCGTGGCGGTGGCGGTGGCGGCGCCAGCTGAACTGGCGACGGCACCGGCGACGGGTGCGAGGGCCAGCACGGCCGCCGCCATCCGGACCGCCAGGCGCTCGGCGAGGTGGGCACCCGCTGGCGCCGCCGTGTCGCGGCGACGGACATGGCTGGTCACCGATCGGACGAGTGGCACGATGCAGGCCGTCCACGCCACCCATGCGACGACCGCCAACCCGTCGAACAGCCCGTGGGCGGAGAGGAGCGCCGAACGGTCCCAGTGGGACGGCACCGGTAGCCCGACGACGATGACCAGCACGGCAGGAACCGCACCGAACACCACCGCGGCGGTCGCCACGCCTGCGACCACGTCACGCCAGCGGCGGCCCCCTCGCGGCGCGCTGCTCACGACCCCCCGCCCGGTGGTGGATCGATCACGACGGTGTAGGACACGGGGCCGCCGACCGGCGTGGGTTCCCGCAGCGTCACGGCGCAGGTTCCGGTCGGCGAGGTGCTCAGTCCTACGTCGAGCGGTGAAGCGCTAGTCCGTGTGGCCCGTGCCGATCCGCACACCACGACCAGCTCGAGATCGGGCGTCCCAGACCACGACGCACTGGCGCGCACAGGTCCTCCGCCGGACACCATCCAGGTCGCCGAGGATGTCGGTGGCTCGAAGTTGCCCGCGCCCGGGTCGGGCGGTGGTGCGGAAGTGGCCGAGACGGTCCCCATTGCGCTGCCCCCGCCGGTTGCGCTCGTAACTGTGGTGCCACTACCAGTGGTAGTGCCAACGGTGCCGGCGGGGCTCCCACTGCTCGTGGCTCGGGCAGGTGGGGTGGTGACCGACGTGGCCGTCGGCGGTGGCATCCCTCCTCCTCCTCCTCCTCCTCCTCCTCCTCCTCCTCCGGTGGCGGCGCCCGAGCCACCCGGGGTGACCGTCGTCGATCGACTGGACGGCGCGGCGACGGCCCCGGCGGTGGGAGCGGTCGATGGCGAGGGCGCCCCCGGCCCAGAAGACGTCGGGGAAAGTGCGGCCCGGGCGGACGGAGTGCCGCGCCGGTCCGCTCGGTGACGGCCAGGGCGGTCGGCGCGGTTGGCGGCGGGAAGCCGGTGACCGGCCGCTGTGCGAGACACCGCGGCCACGAGCGCCATCAACGCCAGCACCACGGCGAGGACCATCCACCAGCGCGGCCGACCCGCGACGCGCCCGCCGTCGCGGTGCCGTCCCGGGTCGCGACGCACGTTGCCGGGTGGTGCGGCTCTCTCGGTGCCGGGAGGGGAGTCGGTGACGCCGACGGGTTCACGTGACACCGATGGTGCAGTTTCGTGCACATCGCAACATTACGCAATCTCACGCCGTGAGCAAGCGGGCGGCGCGGTCCCGCTGCTCGGCGAGGTGACGCCGGGACCGGCCCGTGGAGCGGGCGAGCTCGGTGATCGAGAAGCCCAGCACCCGGTGCGCGTACAGGACGGCGACGTCGTCGGGGTCTCCCTGGCCCTCGATGGCCTCTTCGAGGGCGCAGGCGAGCTCGTCCAGGTCCGTGGTGCCGCACCGCCACGCCGACGGGTGGCTCGCCGATGTGTCGAGACCGAGGACCAGCCGCCTGCCGGCGCGTCGGTGACGCAGCAGTTCCCGCCGCATCCGGCATCGGGCAGCCGACAGCAGGTCGAGCACGGCGTAGGGGCGGTCGTCCCCGGCCCAGTCGACGATCAGCTCCCACGTCGTGGCCACCAGGTCCACGAAGAAGGCCGAAGGCCCATCCCAGTCACCCCCACGACCCCAGGCGAGCTTGCGGGCCACCCCCACCAGGCCGGGGACCAGCGCCTGCAGGATGGCCCGGGGCACGAGGGGGTCCACGGCGGCAGACCGCAGCATGGCTCGCACGACGGCCGCCGCCAGCGTCCGGGCTCCCCCGTCGCGTGCCCGGCGGAGCCAGCTCACCAGGTCCCCCAGGTCCACCGCGCCGACCCCTGCGATGACCGGTTCGGCGGCGGCCAGCCGGTCCAACGCATCGGCCGACGGACCGGCGCGCCGGCGGGCGTCCCAGTCGGCCTCGAGCCGCTCGATCGGTCGGAGCATCGCGTTGTCCATGGCGGCACCGTCGGGCCTTTGCCTCCCCCGATACCTCCCACCGGGTGCTGCGCCCCAATGTGTCCGGGCGGCCCCAGGTCAGCGGGGTGCGTCCACGGTGCCGGTAGCATCCGGCCGTGGACATCGAGGAGTTCTACGACGCCGACCCGCGCCGACGGGCATCTGTCGAGATCGAGCTGGGCCAGGACTGGCGGGACAGCGACGGCGTCCGGTACGAGCTGAGTTGGGTCCAGGACACCGGCGAGCTCTACGTCATGCGTGAGCCGGTGCCCGGTGGCTGGGCCGACCCGTTCGGGGGGATCCACGTCTCGGGGGCAAGCGGCGTCGACGAGCAGGAGGTCGAGAGCATGACGCTGGCTGTCCTCGGCACGGTCGCCACCCAGGACGAGGTGGAACGGGTCCTCGAGGGCTGGGAGGATGCCATGCGCCAGCCCGAGAGCGTGCGCTGGGTGGCCGACCGCCTCCGGGCCCACGGCGTCCTGGCGTAGGGCCGCCACGCGCCGGTCGCAGAGTGCGGCCGAGCCGTCGCGGACCGGCGGCACGGCTTGGTCTGCCCGCCGAGCTTGTAGCTTCCCCGCATGGAGCTCGTCGTGGACCTGGAACGGGTAACGGTGGTGCTGGTAGACGCTGACGCCGTCGACCGCCTGGAAGTCCGGGTTGGGGAGCCGGCGACCGCCTCGGACCGCTCGGAGCCGGACGTGCACCGGCTGCAAGACGTGCTGGCGTCGGCCCATGTGGGGCGGCTGCTCGACGCCGGCCGGGCGCTGGTGCGACCCGACGCCGTCCGCTTCCACGCCGCCGGCCAGGTCGGCGAGAGGTGGTCGACGCAGTTCGACGAGCTGTCCCGGCGCCGAGCCGCCGGGCCGGATGGCATCGATGACGGCGTGTCCATGGTGGCGCCGGTCCGGTGGCCAGACGGTCCAGAGGCCGACTCGCCCATCGCAGCGACCACCCCGACCGCAGCGCCGCCGCCCCCGACGCCCTGACACCGCGGCCGACCTGCGGCCGGCGACGGTCACCCGCCGGAAGACGACCCCGTGCGGCGGGGAATGATCGGCGACGCGTAGCCGGACAGGACGCCGGCGCGGCCGGGGACGTCGGCGTGGAACTGGTCGGTGCCCGTCTCGACCACGCTGAACCCAGTGCGGTCGCCGTCGCCGTTCACGACGTTGGGACCCCGGTCACCCAGCGTGTCGCCGGTCACGACGGCGACGTGGCTGGCGACGTCGCTTGTCGTATCGAGCCCGTAGACGGCGACGTCCCCCGGGCGAGGCGTGTACGACGACGCGGCGGCGTGCCAGGTACCGTGGTCGACCGCCCAGACGTAGAAGCTGGCGGCGGCGGCGTTGATGTCGCCACTCGAGAGCGCGTAGGTCATGCGGGCGCCCGCCTCGTACCAGACCCACGCGGCGAAGTCGGCACACCACTCCTCGCTGCGCAGCCCGGCTCCGCAGGTGGTCGTGCCCGCTCCCCAGAATGCGCTGAACGTGTTGCAGTAGGAGTCGGACGGTGAGGTCACGTAGCCGACCTGGCCCTCGGCCAGCGAGACCATCTTCGTCCGCACCGGTGTGCTCGGCGCGGCGGTGCCGCCGCTCGAGAGGGCCACGGCCACCCCGCCCAGGCAGGCGACGAGCAGGAAGAGCACGAGGGTACGTCGCCGTCGCCGGTAGGGAGGTCGCCGTCGGCGGGGCGACGGACCGCCCGGACCGCGGCCGTCGGTGGGGGGTCGCGGTCGCCGGGGTGGCGGACTGCCGGGACCTCGACCGTCGGCACCGACTCGGTGTTGCCGTGGCGCTGCCGGTGGTGCCACGTCACGTGGCGCGCGCCGGCGTGGCGGGGGCGGGCTCGGAGCGGTACGCCGGGGCGCCCGCGACTCCACCTGCGCCCGCGTGGCACGCCTGCCGCGAGAGTCCGACACGTCGGTGTACATCCCCACCAGGGACCACAGGGTAGCGACGCGCGGCGCCGTGCCGGCGCCATTCTCAGCGCGGTCGCTACTGGCCGGGCAGCGTGGACGGCGTCGGGGGTGTCGTCGCGGGTGTGCCGGTGAGCCCGGACGGCTGCGGCGTCACCGCCGGGGCCTGCTCGTTCGGCTGCGCCGCCTGGGAACACTGCGCCCGCAGGGCTGTGAGCAGGTTGCCTTCGGAGTTCCGCCCGACCTCCTGCAACGTGGTCATCAACGGGTTCCACTGCGGGTCGGCCGAGTTGGCCTGGGCGGCCAGGGGGAGCGCCGCTTCGAGGTCCTGGGTGGCTCGATGCTCCTGGCCGGCCGCCTTGGCCGGGCTCGAGGCGTGCTGGGCCTTGTTGTACAGCCGGATGGAGGCGTCGACGTGGACGCACGCCTGCCGGGCCAGGCTGAGGCCGTCGTTCCCGCAGGCACCGAGCACCACAGCGGCCATGAGCAGGGCAGCGCCGACGGCACCGCCCGTGGCCCGATGCCTGCGGCGAACGGCGGCGCCGGTGAGGTGGCGGCGCCGGCGGCCAGGGCCCACAGCGGGAAGCACGACGGTCCTCAGTCCCTCCCTCAGCTGAGCCAGCTCTCGGCCGCGTCGAGGAGGAAACGGCTGACCGACAGGCACCGGTCGAACACGTCGCACAGCAGCTCCTCGCCACCGAGCACCCGAGCGAGGGAGACGGGGTGGCGCGCGACGATGTTGAGGCGTCGCTCGGGACCGTCGGTTGCCGACGCGAACGAATCGATCGCCGAGACCTCCAGCGGAAGCTCGATCCCCCCGATCCCCGCGAGGTCGATGGCGAGGCGGAGGAGGTCGGGTCCCTTGGGCAGCGGTGGGAGCGCCCAGGTGAAGGTGAGGGGGAAATGGAAGTCGTCGGGCGGCTCCTCCTCCTCGCCGAGCTCCATGACCGCGTCCTCGAACGAGAGGAGGACCCGCGGGTCGACGTCGAGCGCCAGGTGCAGGTCGAGGGGCCCGCCGCAGCCCTCTTCGGGGTGCAGGTCGACCTCCCACACCTGGCGGAGGGAGTACGTCTCGACGAAGTGGCGCTCGTCGTGCACGTGGAACCCGTGGTCGACCGAGTGGTCCTTCAGGTCGGCGACGTAGCCGGCGACGTCGATAGCTGCCACAGGCCTAGGACAATAGCGGTGGGTCATGACACACCGTCAGGCGGGACGGTAGCGTCACCCGCGGTGCAGGCGGATCCCCCGGTGCGAGCGATGGCCGATGACAGCTGGCTGATGGGCGTCCTGCGCGACGCCGCCGACGCGGTGCGCGCAGCGGTCTCGACGGTTTCCGACCTGCGGGCGCTCGGGCGGCGCACCGGCCAGTACGCCCTCGATCTGGTGGCCGACCAGGCGGCTTGCGGCGTCCTGCACCGGGCGGGCCTGACCGTCTTCTCCGAGGAGTCCGGTCTCTCGACGCCCGAGGCGTCCGAGGAGCACAAGGGGCCCACGGCACCCGAGGCGTCCGAGGCGTCCGAGGCGCCCGAGGCGCCCGGTCACGGGACGGAGCGGGGCGCCTGGTCACCGCTGGTCGTCGTGGTCGACCCCGTCGACGGCTCGACCAACGCCTCCCTCGGGATCCCCTGGTTCGCCACCAGCCTGTGCGTGCTCGATCCCGAAGGCCCTCGCCTGGCCCTCGTGGTGAACCAGGCCACGGGTGTGCGCTACGAGGCGGTCCGCCGAGGCGGGGCCTGGCGGGACGGACAGCCGATCACCCCGTCAGGGTGCCGCCGGATGGCCGACGCGGTAGTGGGAGTATCGGGGCTACCGGTCGTGCACCCGGGCTGGGCACAGTTCCGGGCGCTCGGTGCCGCGGCTCTCGACTTATGCCTCGTCGCCGAGGGCGGCCTCGACGGCTACCGGGTCGCCGGCCGGTCGACCCTGGCCGCCTGGGACTACCTCGGTGGGCTGCTGGTATGCACCGAGGCCGGCGCCGTCGCTGCCGAGGGCGATGGGCTCGAGCTGGTCGTGCGGGACTCGTCGCCCCGCCGACCGGTGGCGGCGGCGACCCCGGCATTGCTCACGGCCTTGCTGGCGGTACCCATGTGATGGTCCTGCCGGTTGCGACCTGCCCCCGGCGCCGAGGACAATCGCGGGACAATCGTGAGCGGCGGGGCGCGGTGGCGATCGGCCCTCCGGCGGCCGGACCACCGGACGGGTTCGCTTCCGGGCGTTTAGCTCAGTTGGTAGAGCAGCTCGCTTACAACGAGCAGGTCGTCGGTTCGAGCCCGGCAGCGCCCACTTTCTTGTCACCGTACGAGACCTCTGGCGGAACCTCGGTGCGGCTTCGTGCACCGACCTTTGGGCTAGCCGTGACACGCCGATCCGGCGCTCTGGGTTGCAGCTCGCTCGAACAACCGCGCACGGCGGTTCTCGACGAGTGAGCACACTCCCGTCGATCTTGCGGCACCGGAAGTCTTCGCTGGTGATCCGGCTGCTGCAGGCAGCTTGGATCGTCGTCATCATCGTTGTGCTCTGCGACCAGGAGCGCCCCAGATCCGGACGATCAGCGCGGCCGGCTACATCCGAGCACAGGGTCATCACGAGCGCGAAATCGGCGTTCACCGCGAGGTGAAAGGGATCAGACGGACCGACGTTGACGCCCCTTCGGCCGCAGGGTGACACCAGCGTCTTGCAATGCCCGCCGCACGGTGCTGGCCGCCACCCGGAGTTCTCCAGCCACCCACTCCGCCGACCGCCCATCGGCGTCGAGCTTGGCGGCTCGCTCGACATCGGCTTGGCGGAGCGCCCGGCGGTCCCGCTTGGGGACCCCGTGGCGTCGGACATGCCCGAGGACGGTCGTCCGATTGATCCTGTACGACGCTGCCAGCTCTTCCACTGGGGCACCCTGGATGTAGAAGGCCACCAGCTCGGCCACCGCGTCGAGTCCGAGACGACGCTGGACCGGAAGGGTGGCGACCAAAGGGTCCGACGGGTGGAGGGGAGGCTCATCAGGGCTCTGCCGGAGCACGGTCCCGAGTGGCGGCAGGTACAGCAAAGGGCCTCCTACCTGGGCAAACGAGCGAGGTCTGCCGGTCGAAGGTGGTCTCGTAC
>JBOGGF010000046.1:0-3689 GCA_050743965.1 Acidimicrobiales bacterium | reverse complement strand
ATGAGGTCGATCCACACGCCGTCGCGGCGGAGGCGCAGCGCCGTCGTCTGGCCGGCGTTGCTGACCAGCCGGTGTGCCGGGACGAAGCGGTGGCCACGCAGCACTTCCACGGTCGTCATCACCGCCTCTTGGTCGGCGTCGGCGTACCCGAGGTCGATGTCGACGAGGTCGTTGCGCAGGGCCTCTCCGTTTCGGGCGTAGCCGATGGCCAGTCCGCCCATCAGCCAGAGCCGACCCTCGACCGGGGTGCCCTTCAGGGCCACCGCCAGCCGGCGCAGCGTGTGCGTGAGGAGCGCCCGTCGCACCGGGACGCTGCGTGACGCCTTCGGCGGGAAGAGGTGGCGGGCCACCAGGTAGGCGGCCCGCCGTCCAACGAGCATCGATCCCCTCCCTTTGCGTCGGTCGGCCAATCCAGCGTAGCCAGGCGCTTCCGCTCCCCAGCGGAGGGTGGCGTCCTCAGTGCAGCGCCAGCTGTCCCGGCACCAGCGGCGCCGGAAGGGCGGAGTCTCCCATTAGCCAGCGGTCGACCGCCGCCGCCGCCGAGCGGCCCTCGGCGATGGCCCACACGATGAGGCTCTGGCCCCGCGTCATGTCCCCGCACACGAAGACGCCTTCGACGTTGGTCGTCCACGCGCCGTCGGCCGCCACCGAGCCGCGGGCGTCGAGGTCGAGCCCGAGCTCGGCCACGACGCCGTGGCGCTCGGATCCCACGAACCCCATCGCCAAGAGGACGAGGTCGCAGGGCAGCTCGAGCTCGCTGCCGGGCACCGGCGTGAAAGTCGGCCGGCCGCCGGCGATGTCGACCTCGACCTGGTGGCACCGCAGGGCCCCGACCGCGCCGGTGCCGTCGTCGACCAGCTCGGTCGCCGTCACCGACCACAGCCGCTGCCCGCCCTCTTCGTGGGCGGAGGAGGTGCGCAGGATGAGGGGCCACACCGGCCACGGGTGCTCGGCCGCCCGCTGGCTGGAGGGCTCGGGCAGGATCTCGAGCTGGTGGACCGACGCCGCTCCCTGCCGGTGGGCGGTCCCCAGGCAGTCGGCACCGGTGTCACCCCCGCCGATGATCACGACGTGGCGGCCGGCGGCGTCGACGGGTGAAGCGGTGAGGGTCCCCTCCTGGACGAGGTTGGAGGGCTTGAGGTACTCGAGAGCGAAATGCACTCCGCGCAGCGAGCGCCCGGGGACGTCGAGGTCCCGCGGCATGGTGGCACCACCAGCCAGGACGACGGCGTCGTGCTCGGCGACCAGCGATCGGGCGGGCACCACCGCTGCGTCCGGGGCACAGGCGACCGCCGTACCCCGCTGGTCGCCCGGCTCGGGAGGCCCGTCGCCAATGGCACCGGCCGCGCCATCGGGGGGCACGCCCACCGACGTCGAGCAGCGGAATTCGACGCCCTCCGCCCGGAGCTGGGCCAGGCGCCGGTCGAGCACCCGCTTCTCCATCTTGAACTCGGGGATCCCGTAGCGCAGGAGGCCGCCGGGTCGCTCGGCCCGCTCGTACACGACGACCGAGTGGCCGGCGCGCGCCAGCTGCTGGGCGCAGGCCAGCCCGGCCGGCCCCGAGCCGACGACGGCGACCCGCTTGCCGGTGCGAAGCGTCGGGCGCTGCGGTCGGACCCAGCTCTCGGACCACGCTCGCTCGGCGATCTCGTACTCGATGCGCTCGATGGTCACCGGGTCCGAGTTGATGCCGAGGACACACGCGGCCTCGCACGGGGCCGGGCACAAGCGGCCGGTGAACTCGGGGAAGTTGTTGGTGGCGTGGAGCCGCTCGATGGCGTCGGACCAGTCGTCCCGGTAGACGAGGTCGTTCCACTCGGGGATGAGGTTCCCGAGTGGGCAGCCTTCGTGGCAGAAGGGGATGCCGCAGTCCATGCAGCGGGCGCCTTGGTCCCGGGTCGCCTCGACCGGGAACGGC
Organism: Acidimicrobiales bacterium; assembly: GCA_050743965.1. Taxonomy (GTDB): domain Bacteria; phylum Actinomycetota; class Acidimicrobiia; order Acidimicrobiales; family RAAP-2; genus DAHUZJ01. The sequence continues at coordinate 1,771 of JBOGGF010000046.1, read as the reverse complement.
TCGTAGACCTTGCGCCAGTCGCGCAGGCGGACCGGGATCGGGCGCCGCCGCGGGAGCTCCCGCCCGTGCTCGAGGAACCCGGTCGGCTTACCCACGGCCGACCACCGCCATGACCGCCTCGTCGACCGAGCGACCCTCCGACTTGGCCTTCGCCGTCGCCTCGAGCACCCGCCGGTAGTCGCGCGGCATGACCTTGACGAATTCGCGCACCGCCCGTTCCCAGCCGGCGAGGAGCCGGGAGGCGACGGCCGACCCGGTCTCCTTCTCGTGCTGGACGACGGCCGAGCGCAACCACTCCTCGTCCTCGGCCACGAGGTTCTCCGCCTCGACCATCCCGCGGTTGAAGCGTCGGCCGAAGTTCCGGTCGGGGTCGTAGACGTAGGCCACGCCTCCGGACATGCCGGCCCCGAAGTTGCGCCCGGTGGGTCCGAGGACGATTGCGGTGCCACCGGTCATGTACTCGCAGGCGTGGTCGCCGACGCCCTCCACCACGGCCACGGCGCCGGAATTGCGCACGCAGAACCGCTCGCCGACCTGGCCCCGGATGAAGACCTCCCCACCCGTGGCGCCGTAGAGGATGACGTTGCCGGCGATGATCTGCTCCTCGGCCACGAACGGCGCGGTGGGGTGCGGGCGCAGGACAAGCCGCCCGCCCGAGAGGCCCTTGCCGAAGTAGTCGTTCGCATCCCCGAAGAGCCGCATGGTCACCCCGTGGGGCACGAACGCCCCGAAGCTCTGGCCGGCCGAGCCGGTGAACGTCAGGTTGATCGTGCCGTCTGGCAGGCCGGCGGCGCCGTGCCGACGGCTGATCTCGGACCCGAGCAGGGTGCCGACGGTCCGGTCGACGTTGGTGATGGGCAGCTCGAGGTCGACCGGGGCGCCCGACTCGATGGCGGGCCGGCAGGCGTCGAGGAACCTGTGGTCGAGGGCACGCTCCAGCCCGTGGTCCTGGAGCCGGACGCAGCGCGTAGCCGTGTCGAAGGGCGAGTCGGGCACGGCCAGGACGGGGGACAGGTCGAGCCCGTTGGCCTTCCAGTGGCCGATCGCCTCGGCCATGTCGAGGAGGTCGACGCGGCCGATGGCCTCGTCGAGGCTCCGCAGCCCGAGGGCGGCCAGGTGCTCGCGCACCTCTTCGGCGATGTACTCGAAGAAGGTGACCACGAACTCCGCCTTGCCGTTGAAGCGCTCCCGCAGCACCGGGTTCTGGGTGGCGATGCCCACGGGGCAGGTGTCCAAGTGGCAGACCCGCATCATGATGCAGCCGGACACCACCAGCGGCGCCGTGGCGAAGCCGTACTCCTCGGCACCGAGGAGCGCACCGACGACGACGTCCCGCCCGGTCTTCATCTGCCCGTCGACCTGGACCACGATCCGATCCCGCAGACCGTTCGCCATGAGCGTCTGCTGGGTCTCGGCGAGCCCGAGCTCCCAGGCGATGCCGGCGTGCTTGAGAGAGGTGAGCGGCGCCGCCCCGGTCCCGCCGTCGTGCCCGGAGATGAGCACGACGTCGGAGTGGGCCTTGGCCACCCCGGCAGCGACCGTGCCCACGCCCACCTCGGCCACCAGCTTGACGTGGACCCTGGCCGCAGGGTTGGCCGACTTGAGGTCGTGGATGAGCTGGGCGATGTCTTCGATGGAGTAGACGTCGTGGTGCGGCGGCGGGGAGATGAGGCCCACGCCCGGGGTGGAGTGCCGGGTACGGGCGATCCAGGGGTACACCTTGTTGCCCGGGAGCTGGCCCCCCTCCCCTGGCTTCGCCCCCTGGGCGATC
>JBOGGF010000045.1:0-1735 GCA_050743965.1 Acidimicrobiales bacterium | reverse complement strand
TCGACCAGGCGTGCCACGGTCGACGCCCAGTGGATGGGCAGCGGCGGTTGCGGGATGTCGGTTGTCGTCGCGTCGACCATCACCTGAGTTTCCTCGACTCATGGGAAAGAGCGGCGTATGACAACGCCCATTGCCACGACACGGCGCTGCCGGTGCAGCGGAAGCGGATGGCGAGGTCCCGTGCAAGGTCGCCAGCAAAGTCGCGCTCTCATCCTGGTCCCGGTGCCGGCGATCGGCCGGCCAAGCGGAGAAGGAGCGCCCGATGAGCAACAGCACGACGGTGACGGGGAACCTCACTCGCGATCCGGAGATCCGTTACACCCGAGACGGCCAAGCCAACGTGGTCCTCGGTGTGGCGGTCAACCGGCGCTGGCAGGACCGCGAGACCCACGAGTGGGAGGAGTCGACGTCTTTCTTCGACGTGATCTGCTGGCGCGACCTGGCCGAGAACGCCGCCATGTCGCTGGTGAAGGGCATGCGGGTCATGGTGACCGGCCGAATCGAGCAGCGGACGTGGGAGACCGAGGAGGGCGAGCGCCGGTCCAAGGTGGAGATCGTGGCCGAGGAGATGGGGCCGAGCCTGCGCTTCGCCACCGCCGAGGTGCACCGCAACGAGCGGTCGCGTCCGGTCGGGACCGGCACCGGCGAGGAGGCCGCCGCCGATGACGGCGCGCTGGCCGCCGCCGAGGCGTGACCGCCTGCGTCCAGGTGCTCGGGCCAGAGCCGGTCGTCATGCCGACCTGGGTCCGCTACCGCAAGGACGACGTCTTCGAGGTGTGCGGGGCTCTCGCGCTGGCTGAGGTGATGCTCAGCCGATCGGGTCACCGGGTCGAGGCGGCCCGGATGGCGACGGTGTTCGCCATGGTCGAAGCAGGCCTGGCCGGGGCGCCGTGCCCTCAGCTGGCACCAGCGCCCTTCCCTTCGGCGGGCATCGGCTCGAAGTCGAGGGCCAGCGAGTTGATGCAGTAACGCATCCCCGTCTCGGTCGGCCCGTCGGGGAACAGGTGGCCGAGGTGGCCACCGCAACGGGCGCACAGGATCTCGGTGCGCACCACGCCGTGGCTGCGGTCGGAGCGCTCGACCACGGTGCCTTCGGCGGCGGCCCGGTCGAAGCTGGGCCAGCCGGACCCCGAGTCGAACTTGTCGCCGGTGGCGAAGAGCCCAGCGCCGCAGCCGGCGCAGCGGAACACCCCATTGTCGTCGACGTGGAGGTACTTGCCGGACCACGGCGGTTCGGTGGCGCTGTCCCGGAGCACCTGGTACTGCTCCGGGCTGAGGCGCTGGTGCCACTCCTCGTCGGTGAGCTCCACGTTGGGTGCCATGGTCCGTCCCTCCGGTCTCGCTGGACCTCCAACCTACCGGTCGGCCGGTGGCGAGGGGGCCGGTGGCGCGGGGACGGTGCCGCCACGCGGGTGACGACGGCGGGCCCTGGCGCTCTGCGGGGGGATGCCGAGCCCAGTGGGCGAGCCTGCCGAGGGACAGGGCACAGGAGGCGGTAATTTCGGGGAGTGCCCGTCATCCGCCCGACCGGCCCCGCGCCGGTCCCTCCCGTGCTCGACCGCAGCCGCGTGCCCGTCCATGTCGCCTGGGTCGCCAGTGGCACCGGTCGCTGGGCGCACCAGCGCGGGGCGACGCCGGACGACGTGGCGGCAGCGGTGGAGGCCGCAGTGGACGAACTGGTGGACGGCGCCCTCGACCTGGGCGTCGGCTGGTTGACCGTCTTCGCCCCACTGGG
>JBOGGF010000044.1:0-2950 GCA_050743965.1 Acidimicrobiales bacterium | reverse complement strand
GTCGGGGGCACGCCGGCGTCGGCGCCGCCGACCTATGGCGCGCCGTCGGGGAGCGGCGGGCAGCTGATGCTCGTCTCGGGAGGCAGCGCCGGGCCAACGCTGAGCTTCAGCGGGGAGGCACAGCAAGCCCCGCAGCCGATCGGCACCATCTCGATCAGCAAGTCGGTCCCCGATGGCGCGTATTACGGGCCAGGGGGCGCGGTCTTCCAGGTCGAGAACGGTGCTGGGCAGGTCCTCGACACGCTGACCACCAATGCCCAGGGTTCCACTCCCTACTCTTCAGCCCTGCCTGCAAGCTCCGCGGGAATCCCGTACGACATCCACGAAGTGACGGCGCCGGCGGGATACAGGCTGGCCGCCAACCAGACCGTCCGCGTCTTCCCCAACCAGCATTCGGTCGCCACCTATGCCGGTGCCACCGAAGAGCCGGTCCAATCGGCACAGTTGGGCGCCCGGAAGGTCGATGCCCAGACCGGCCAGGTGGTCGCCGGCGCAGTCTTCGCCTTCCGGTTCGCCAGCGCCGACAACGGGGTGTACGACGTCGATCTTGGCCAGTGCACGACGGGCGCCAACGGCGTCTGCCAGCCGCCGACCCGCAACGCGCCCGGAGGATGGCTTCCGGGCTGGTACCAGGTCACCGAGGTGCATGCACCACCCGGGTACTGGCGCGATCCCTCCAGCACCGTGCAGCACGTGTTCGTCCCGCCGGGCGCGAGCGCCACGGCGTCCGTCACCTTCGCCGACCAGTTGCTGGGCAGCGTCCAGCTGCAGAAGTCGGGCAACGACACCGCGTACTGGGCGGTGAGCGGGGCCCGGTTCGCCGTGACGGGTCCCGATCCCGCCACCACCCCGGTCGGAGCACTGGTCGTCGGGCCCAACGGCACCTCCACCGTGCTGACCGGCCTGACCCCGGGCAGCTACACCTTCACCGAGACGACGGCCCCACCCGGCTATGCGACGATCGCACCGTTCACCGCGGTCGTCGGCGCCGGTCACGCCACCACGACGGTCTCGGCCGCCGACCCGATCCAGCCGGGCACCCTCGTCGTCGAGAAGACGGACGCCACGACCGGCACGCCGCTGGGGGGCGCCACCTTCGACACCCGCTTCGACAGCCACGACGACGGCGACTTCGACGTCGACCTGGGCACGTGTAGGACCGACGCCGCCGGCAGCTGCGCACCACCGCCCAACGACGGGACCGGCTTCCTCCCAGGGCGGTACCGGGTCACCGAGGTGGCCCCACCCACCGGCTACGCCATGAGCACACCACTGCCGAGCCAGGTCGTCGTCGTGGCGCCGTCGGCAACGGCCTCGTTCTCGTTCACCGACCGCCTGCTGGTGGGCGCGTCGTTCACGAAGGTGGCGACGGGCAACTACGACCCGACACAGGTCGTCCTCTCCGGAGCGGTCATCGACGTGACGGCGGGCACGGCGTACGGCGGTCCCGTCGTCGCCACCTGCACCACCGACGACGCCGGGCGGTGCACCACCGGCGTGGCGCTGCTGTCCGGCGAGCCCTACTGCTGGCTCGAGACCACCGCTCCTCCGGGGCTCGCGTCGGGCGCGACAGGGTGCTTCACCGCCTCGAACTCGCTCGCGACACTCCCTATCACCGTTTCGGACCGTGGGACCTTCGTGGCCGTGGCGGCGAAGAAGGTAGACGCCGCCGCTCCCTCGGTGACGCTGCCCGGAGCGGTGCTCGACCTCTACCGGGGGGACGGCGGGCACGGGCCGCCGTCCCCGACGCCGCCCGGCGACGCGCTGGCCGAGACCGGCCAGACGTGGGTCGCCCGAGGCACCACCGGCGCGACGGGCGTCGTCACCTTCCCGCTGCAATTCCCCGGCTACGCGTACTGCGTCGTCGAGCATGCGGCACCACAGAACTACGTCACGGACCGTGCCGAGCGCTGCACCTCGGTGCTGGAGGGAGTGACCACCTCGCCACCGGCGACCGTGACCGTGACCGTGCCGGACGCGGAAGCGCCCGTCGCGCTGTCCGCCCGCAAGTACAACAGCGCCACGCCGGGGACGGGGATCCCCCGTGCCGTCTACGACCTCTACGTCGAAGGGCGGGGTCCGCCGTCCGGACCGCCGTCGCCACCTCCCGCCGGCGCAGTCGACGAGGCCGGTAGCACGTGGTGGGGTCGGGGCACGACTTCGACGGGGGGCGGGCTCCACTTCACCGTTCCGGCCGGCTACTCGTGGTGCCTGCGGGAGGTCTCGGCGCCCACGAACTACGTCCTCGACCAGGCACTCCACTGCACTGCGGCCGTGGACGCGGCAGCTCCGACCCCGAGCGTCGTCGTTGCCCTCCCCGAGACGACGGCGCTGGTCGAGGTGTACGCCCACAAGTTCAACGCCGCCAGGCCCGGCACCACGATCCCCGGCGCCACGTACGAGCTCGTCGGCCACGGTGGGCCGCCACCCGGCTGGTCTGCGCCACCGAACCCCTTGCAGCTCCCAGTACCGGCCGGCGACTGGTTCGTCGGCTCGGCGACGACCGGCCACGACGGCTACGCCAGCTGGTCGGTGCCGGCGGGGCGCTCGTGGTGCCTGCACGAGGTGTCGGCCCCTGCCGGTTACCGGGTGGACACCGGCTGGCACTGCACGTCGGTGGTGACGACGGCCACCCAACCTCCGGGCGCGACGGTGGCCCTGCCCGAGGTGCCCGTCCCCGGGCCCGTCACCGCGGTCGCGACCAGCACCCCGGGGCTGGCGTTCACCGGCGGCCCTGGGCTCGACGAGGTGCTCGGCGGGCTCGGGCTCGGGATCGTCGGTGGAGGGCTGATGCTCGCAACCCGGCGGCGGCGGCCGCGGCACGCCGCGGGCAGGAGCGACGGCGGTGCGCGATGAAGCGAGGGCGCTGGCGAGGCACGGCCAAGGTGTTCGTCTTCCTCAATGTCGGTGCCGTATGGCTGGTCACGATGCTCCTCTTGCCGGCGAGGAC
>JBOGGF010000043.1:0-4204 GCA_050743965.1 Acidimicrobiales bacterium | reverse complement strand
GTGCTCGAGGATGCGCTCCTTGACGTCGGCCAGGCCGTCGTGGTCCTCGTCGAGGATCCGGGCGGCCTCGCCCACGTCGAGGCGGTCGTCGGACTCGACGCCCCATGGCAGCTCGAGCACGGTGTCGAGCCACGTGCGGATCCACCCGTTCTCCGGGTTCTGGTCGCTGGTGCGCTCGAGGCGGTCGATCTCGCGCAGGAGGGCGTCGCGGACCTTCTCGGGGAGCACCCGCCCCTCGAGCTTGGCCCGGTAGTCGTCGGGGTCGTCCCCCGCACCCTTGCCGTCGAGCTCGCCGAGCTCCTTGCGGATGGCCTCGAGCTGCCGCCGCAGGAGGAACTCCCGCTGGGTGCGCTCCATGCCCTCCTCGACATCGGTCTTGATCCGCTCCCGCAGCGTGACCTCGGCCAGGGTGTCGCGGGCCCACCCCAGCACGAGGCGGAGGCGCTCCTCGACGTCGTGGGTCTCGAGGACCCGCACCTTCTGGTCGAGCGACAGGTCGGGCGAGTAACCGGCCACGTCGGCCAGGCGACCGGGCTCGGTCACCTCCCGGAGCTGGGTGGCGATGCGACCGGCGCCCCGGCTGACGAGGATGTTCTCCAGGACCGCCCGGTACTCGCGGGCGAGCTCGGCCACGGCCGGGGACGACTCGCCCGGCTCTTCGACGACGTCGGCCTCGATCCAGAGGGCGTCACCGGTGCCGGGCACACCGGTCCCGAGCGCGGCACGGTGGTCGCCGCGCACCATGACCGCCGGCAGGCCGCCCGGGAGGTCACCGCGCTCCACCACCGCCGCCACGACACCGGTGGTGGCGTAGCGGCCCCCGACGTTGGGGACGAGCAGCAGCTGACCGCCCGACGCCTCGGCGGCGTCGACGGCGGCTCGTGCCTCGGCCGACTCCATGGCCATGGTCGAGACCATGCCGGGCAGCACCACGCCCGAGGTGAGTGGCAACAGGGGTAGGATCAGATGTTCGGCCGTTGAGCTCTGGGTCACCGAAGCCTCCAATGGGTCACGATCGTGCTAGGCACAACGCCGGTACGGGCGGGGGTATTCCATGTGCCCCGTCGAGCGAGGTGGTCCCGAGGGCGGCGATCCGGCACGGGAGCCCACTCGGCGGCGAACGCGGTCACCCGGCGATCACCACGAGCCGGCCGAGGAGTCCCATCACGCCATGATGATCCAGGAGCTCGACCGCGGCGGCCGGCCGGTCGCGGGCCTGGCGCGCCGGGTGAAGGACGGCGAGCGGCCCCCCTCCCCCACGACCATCCCAGGGTGAAGCTACCCCTACTGTCGTGGCGACCGGTGGATGGGCGATCATGGGTCACATGACCGTCGTGCGCATCAATGCCATCCAAGTCGCCGCCCCCTCCGGCGACGAGCTCGCTCACCGTTTCGCCGCCCGGGCCGGTGCCGTCGACCAGGCCGACGGCTTCGAGGGTTTCGAACTGCTGCGACCGTCCGACGACCGGGACACCTGGCTGGTGGTGACCCGGTGGCGGGACGAGGCGTCGTTCGACGCGTGGGTCAGCTCGCCCGCCTTCGCCCACGGCCACCGGGCGGCGGCCGAGGACGCCCGGTCGGAGTCCCCGGTGGCGACCCACAGCGAGCTGTGGTCCTACGACGTCGTGGACCTCGGGAGGCCCTGACCGCCTCCGAGGGGCAGGTGGACCTGCGCCAGCCACCGGCCGGTGAGCGGCATCACCGCCAGGGCCCGTCCCGCCTGCAGCATCCAGTCGAGGACCTCGGCATCGGTGGCGCCGGGCAGCGGCTCGACGACCAGCCCTCGCCGCCCGTGGTCCTGGCGCACCCGCCAGCCGCCCGGTACCGGTACGCCGAGCTCGGCGAGCTGGCGAACGGCGTGCCGGCCACGTGGGTGTGAGATGCCGACCGTCGGGCCGTGGCCCCGACGCTTGGGCACCCACGTGCCCATGGTCGCCGGGGGCTGGGGCGGGCCGAAGAGCGCGGTGAACACGGACCGCGGGGCCTCCTCGACCTCCTCCTCGGGCACCCCCGGGAGGAGGTTGACCCACCCGTCGGCCGCCGCGGCCAGCGTCGCCATGCTCGCCAGGACGTCCCCGACCTCAGGGGGCACGATCTCTAGCGCCTCGACGGCCCGGCGCGACCTCACGGCGTCGCGGCGCTCACGTCGTCTTGGCGATGAGGACGTGGCAGGGCGCATGGACGGCGACCGCGTCCGGCACGGAGTCCCCGGTCCCCCGCATGCCGCGGTTGCCGACGACCACCAGGTCGGCGCCGACCTCCTCGGCCACGCTGACGACGCCCTGCCAGGCACCACCGGCCACTGAGTGTCGCTCGATCCGGACGCCCTCGAGCGACGGGTCGGCGACCGCCTCGTCGAGCACCGCCTCGCTCATCTCCTGCCACATGGACGACGTCGTGCTGGCGGGCCCGGCGACGGCGGCGCCGGCTCCCTCCAGGGACACCGGGGCCTGGTAGCCGTGGACGAGGTGCACGGTCGCGTCGAGCCGGCGCGCCAGGTCGGCGGCGACCGCCACCGCCCGCTGCGCCGTGCGGGAGCCGTCCGTACCGACCACGATCGTCGAGATCATCCCGGCGGCACGCTACCTGCCGCTCAGAGCAGCTGTGCCCGCTGGAGAAGGTGGACGGCGGTGGCGCCGGTGCCCAGCTCGGCGACGGTGATCCGGTCGGGCCGCAGTGTGACGAACGGTGTCTCGCCCGGCCGCGTGCGCACCCCCGAGTCGATCGGGTACTCGTAGCTGTCGCTGTGGGCGATGATCTCCTGCGCCCGCCGGCTGGCCAGAAAGGCGAGGAACCGGTCGGCCGCCGCCCGGTGGGCGCTGGAGCGCAGCACCCCGGCGCCCGACACGTCGACCACGTAGCCGGGGTCCCGGGGCGCGAAGGTGGCGATGGCCGAGTGCATTGCCGCCGGGCCCAGCTGCGCCCGCAGCCGGTACCAGTAGTACTGGTCGATGACGCCGATGGCGGCCTGGCCCTTGTTCACCTCGTCGGTGACGGTCTCGTTGTCCGGGTAGATGTGGCCGGCGGCATTGGCTTTGAGGGCGTCCAGCCAAGTGACCGTGGCCTTCGATCCCACCGCCCGGTCCACTGCCGTCACCACCGGCTGGAAGTCGGTCTCCGCCGGCGCCAGCGCCAGCCTGCCCTTCCATCGGGGGCCCGCCAGCTGCGACACCGACGACGGGAGCTGCGACCGACGCAACAGCCGGGTGTTGTAGACCAGCACGCTCACCCGGGCCGAGACGCCCACCCAGCGGCCGGCGGGCGAGTCGAAGCGCGCAGGGCTCCGGGCGAGCGTCGACGGCGGCACCGGCGCCAGGAGGTGCTTGACCTGGAGCTGCTCCAGGGCCGGGGAGTTCTCGGTGTAGAAGACGTCGGCCGGCGAGTGGGACCCCTCGGCCACGATCTGGGCGGCCAGCACCGCCTCGTCGTCGCTGCGAACCTCTACAGCGAGGCCCGTCGCCTTCTCGAAGGCCGCGACCAGGGCATTCGTGGTCTGGACGTGCTGGCCGTTGTACAGGACCAGCCCGTGCGCCGGCCGGGACGAGCCGCCGCAGCCCGCCATCAGCGTCCCGGCGACAGCGAGCGCCAGGGTCAGCACCGTGCCCTGAGTGATGAGGCTGCCCTTCCACCTTTCCATAGGCCGACCTTATTCGATGCGGTGGCCCACCGACAACGAGGTCACCGGGTCGGGGCCAGCAATCGCCGGACCCGCCGGTCGGACTCGAGGTCTTTGCGTGCCCGGACGACAAGCGTGGCCGGCAGCTCCCCCGACGGCGAGTGGACTCGGTCCCCCTCCTCCCGCCACCGACGGGGCACGGCATAGGTGGCGGCCTGCGGCGGCAGGGTGGCGTGGAAGGCGGTGTCGAAGCACGCCACCTGCAAGGAGTCGGCCGGTGGGCCCGGAGGACGTGGATGGCCGGCGGCGTCGACCGGTGGCGACTAGTCGAGGAAGGCGTCCACATCGGCCCCGAAGTCGCCGGCCTCCCGGTGCCCGAGATCGCACCCCGCCGCCGTCTCGCCCCAGTCGCCCGGCACCCGGAGCTTGCAGCTGCTGGAGCCGGCCCGGCGCGAACGTAGGGTGGAGCCGGATGCCGACGGCAGGAGGAGCGCGGATGCACGGGCGGACGATCGGGTGCGGGATCGGCTGGCGGCGATGATCGGACCGATCGAGGTCCTGGTCGACGGGTTCGATCGGATACAGGAG
>JBOGGF010000042.1:0-5373 GCA_050743965.1 Acidimicrobiales bacterium | reverse complement strand
GTACGGATCGACATGGTCCCTCCTTCGGCCCCCCGGCGAGTAGAATGCGGAATCGTGGTTCCGGTTACCTGGTCACTATACGGAGTGTACGTTCCGTTTGTCAAAGCCCCGGCGGTGGCAGCCGCTGCGGGTAGCGACCCGGCAGCGCGGTGACCGGCGACCGTCCCCTCCGTGCCGACGCCCAGCGCAATCGGCGCCGGATCCTCCAGGCGGCCGAGGAGGTGTTCGCCCGCGACGGCCTCTCGGTCGCAGTCGACGAGGTCGCCCGGCACGCCGGCGTGGGCGTCGGGACGCTCTACCGCCACTTCCCCACCAAGGAGGCCCTCTTCGAGGCCATCGTCGAGACCCGGCTCGGCGACCTGGTCGAGGCGTGCGACGTCCACGCGCCCGGCGGCGCCGGCGAGGCGCTCTTCACCTTCTTGGAGAAGATGGCCGAACTGGTCGCGCGCAAGCACGACCTCTACGACGCCTTGTCCGCCGCCGGAGTCGACTTCAAGTCCCGATGTGCCGACCAAGTGGCGTGCCTCGAGGCCGGGCTCGACCGGCTCCGGCGCGAGGCAGTCGTGGCGGGCGAGGTCCGGGCAGACGTCACCACCCCGCAGGTCCTCGGACTGGTGATCGGCGCGTGCGTCGGCTCGGACCGGTCGGGCATGGAGGCCCGCTCGTGCCACCAGATGCTCCGTGTGGTCTTCGACGGGCTCCGGGCGCGGTCGGGCGCCGAAGCGGCGACGCCCCCCGGCTCCCGCGGCTGACGGCGACTCGGTCGCAGCTGAGGGCCGGGTCACGGCGGCGCCGCACTACTGTCCAGGGCGTGTTCGCCGGTCCTCGTCGCCGCCCGGTCGCCAAGTGGACGGCTGCCCCGGTCGGCAGCGTCCGGTCCGTGCGCGAGGAAGGAAGCCGATGACGCAGCTCGACACGGGCACCGAGGACCTCCTGGCCACCGTCGACGACGGGGTGGCGGTCCTGACGATGAACCGGCCGGAGCGCCGCAACGCCCTCTCGGCCGCCATGCTCTCCGCTCTGGGACGCGTGCTCGCCGACGTGGAGAGCGACGAGGACATCGGCTGCGTCGTGCTCACCGGGGCCGGGACGGCCTTCTGCGCCGGCGGCGACGTCAAGGAGATGGCCGGGAGCTCGGCCGCCGGGATGTGGGGCGGCGGCTCCCTCGCCGGCGCCGCCCATCGCCAGCGCCTCAACCAGCGGGCGACCAGCGGGCGGCTGTGGCAGATGCCCAAGCCGACGATCGCCGCCGTCGGCGGCCCGGCGGCGGGCGCCGGCCTGTCCCTGGCCCTCTCCTGCGACCTGCGGTATGCGTCGACGGGAGCCGTGCTCACGACGGCCTTCGCCAAGGTCGGCCTCGCCGGCGACTACGGCGGAACGTGGCTCCTCACCCGGCTGGTCGGTACGGCGAAGGCCAGAGAGCTGTACTACTTCTCCGAGCGGCTCGGGGCCGAGGAGGCGGTGCGCCTCGGCCTGGTGCACGACGTGTTCGAGGCCGACGCCCTCGAGGGTGAGGTGATGACCCGCGCCCACCAGCTGGCCGAGGGCCCCGCCGTTGCCTATCGCTACATGAAGGAGAACCTCAACCGCGCCATCAACGGCGAGCTGGTCGAGTGCATGGACCTGGAGGTCACGCACCACTTCGCCACCGCCCGGACCGAAGATCACCAGGAGGCTGCCCGGGCGTTCGTCGAGAAGCGGGCCCCCCGGTTCCAGGGACGGTAGGGGTTCCGCCGGCGCCGGCGCTGGCGCGCGAACGCAGTTCACCGGACATGCTGGCCGCCCCGCGCACCCTGCCCGCCGGCCGCCCGCCGCGCCACGGCCGCGCTCCGTAGCCTGAACCGGTGACGCCGAGGCGATGCGCCGCCGATCCGGGACGGCGGGACCGGGGTCGGCGTGCCGGGACCGCGACGCGTGCCGGCCGGGCGCTGCGGCTCGTGCCGGCGCTGCTCTCGGTGTGCGCAGCGGCGGTGCTCCTCTCGGCGTGCAGCTCGGCCGGTTCCTCCACCGGAGCGACCACACCCGGCACCCGGGGAGGGGCGGCGGCGTCGGGCGGGGTCGACCCTGCCGCACCCGGCACCACGCAACCGGCCACGCCGGCGCCACCTCCCTTGGCGGCCCCGAGCGCCCTCGCCCCCTTCTCGTCGCCGGCGGCATCGGGCGACGGGGTGTGGCGCGGCGCCGGTCGAGCCGTCGGCGGCCGTCCCGCCGTGTACGAGACGACCCTGGTGCCCCCGGGCGGCACGCAGCCGGCCGGGATCGCCTGGATGGACACCCGTCTCCTGTCGGCCCGGCTCTACTCGGGCTCGATCTCCCCGGGCGGCGGGCCGTACCCGTACACGGCACCGGTCCAGCCGGCGCAGGCCACTTCGCTGGTGGCGGCGTTCAACGGCGGCTTCCAGATGAAGACAGCCGGTGGTGGCTACTTCACCACAGGCCACGCGATCGACCCGCTGGTGACCGGGGCGGCGTCGCTCGTCATCACCGCCGACGGCTCGGTCGACGTCGGCGCCTGGGGCTCGGACGTCACCATGGCCCCGGGCGTCGTGAGCGTGCGCCAGAACCTCGCCCCGCTCGTCGCCGGTGGCCAGCCCACCGCGCTGGCGGCGAGCGCCGACTGGCAAGCCTGGGGCAACACCTGCGGCACGACGTCGTGCGCGCCCACAGTTCCCGGCGTCGAGCACCAGTGGCGCTCGGGGGTCGGGGTCACGACCGGCGGCGCGCTGGTCTACGCCGCCGGCCCCACACTCGACCCCCTCCAGCTGGCCCAGCTCCTGGTGCGGGCCGGTGTCGTGCGGGGGATGCAGATGGACATCAACCCGGACTGGACGGTCCTCGCGACCTACGACCCGGCGACGACCTCGGGTCCGGCGACACCCGCCAACGGCAGCAAGCTGCTGCCGTCGACCGTCCAGGGCCCGGCCACCTTCTTCGACCCGGCGTGGGCGCGGGACTTCGTCACGATGTCGGCCCGGTCGGGCAGCGGTAGCTGAGGCGTGGCAGCTGAGGCGGCGGCGGCAGCTCGTGCGGCGGCCGCGCCCTATACCGACGCCGGACCGCCCCGGTTCGCGAAGGCAAGACGGTGCCGAGCAGTGCCGCCCGGCGCGACGGATCGTCGGCAACGCCGTCGCCACGATCGTCTGGTCCAACGTGGCGATGAGCATGCCCAGCAGGAGGTCGCCCAGGATGAACGCCAGCCGCCGGCCACCGACCTGCGTCCCCGCCGGGGGGCGTGCTCATCCAACACCTCCTCCCCATTGCCCCCCCGTTGCCCGTGGGCCGCCGATAGCGTGCGTCCATGGTGACCTTGCGGGCGGTCTGCGTCTTCGCCGGCTCGTCGATCCCGACCCGTGAGCAGTACCGCGCCACCGCCCGGGCCCTCGGCGCCCTGCTGGCGGCGGGGGGCATCGAGTGCGTCTACGGCGGGGGGCGTGCCGGGCTCATGGGCGAGCTCGCCGACGCCACGCTCGCCGCTGGCGGCCGGGTCACGGGGGTGATCCCGGTCGGGCTCCTGCGCCGGGAGGTCGGGCACGCCGGGCTGACCGAGCTGCACGAGGTCGGCTCGATGCACGAGCGCAAGCAGCTCATGTACGACCTCTCCGACGGCTTCCTCGCCCTGCCGGGCGGGCTCGGCACGCTCGAGGAGCTGGCCGAGGTGGCGACGTGGTCCCAGCTCGGGATCCACCGCAAGCCGATCGCCCTCGTGGACGTCGAGGGCTTCTGGTCCCCGCTGGTCGCCCTGCTCGACCAGATGGTCGCCACCGGGCTCCTGGCCCAACCCAACCGCCCGCTCGTCCAGCGCGCCCGGTCGCCCGAGGAGGCGCTCGACCTCCTGGTGACGGCGCCGCCGTCCCCGGCTGACCGCTGGATCACGCCGGCCGAGCGCTAGGCGCCGGTCCTCGTCACTCCGTCTCAGACCCCCACCCCTGCCCCCTCGCCCCCCGGCTGGTACGTTCGACGCCGTCATGGCCGGTCCCCACCACCGACGCCCGGGCACGCGGCCCCGGTGACGAGCACCTTCGACCTCGCCGTGCGCGGCGGGACGGTGGTCACCGCCCGCGGCAGGGCCCGGGTCGACGTCTACGCCGCCGACGGGCGCGTCGCCGCCCTCCGCCCGGGAAGCGCCCCGGGCCTGGAGGCCCGGGAGGTCGTCGATGCCGGCGGGCTCCTGGTGCTGCCGGGCATGGTCGACACCCACGTCCATCTCATGGACCCCGGTGATGCCGAGCGGGAGGACTTCCCCACGGGCAGCGCGGCGGCCGTGCTGCAGGGGGTGACGACCATCGTCGAGCACACCCACGGCTGGCCCGTCACCACCGTCGACCGGTTGGAGGAGAAGCGGGCACACCTCCGCCACCGCTCCTACGCCGACTTCGGCCTGGCGGCACACCTGTGGCCCGACCACGTGGACGACCTCGACGCCCTGTGGGCGGCCGGCGTCGCCTTCTTCAAGATCTTCACCTGCGACACCCACGGGGTGCCGGCCCTCGCCCCTGACGTGCTCCTCGACGCCTTCGACCGGCTGGCCGCCGTCGACGGGGCCTGCCTGGTGCACTGCGAGGACAACACCATCACGGCCACGGCCGAGGCGCGCCTGCGCCGCGCCGGGCGGGACGACGGGTGGATCCTGCCCGAGTGGCGGTCCCGGGCGGCCGAAGAGGTGGCCGTCGGCGTGGTCGCGCTCCTCGCCCGGCTCACGGGGGCCCGGGTCACGATCGCCCACGCCTCGACCCCCGACGTCCTCGACGCGGTGGCGCACCAGGCACGTCTCGGCGCCCCGGTCGCCGCCGAGACGTGCCCGCAGTACCTCCTCCTACGCGAGGAAGAGGTGGCGACGTTGGGCCCGTTCCGCAAGTTCACGCCTCCAGCCCGCCTGCGCAGCGACGACGAGGCGGCGCGGATGTGGGCGGCGTTCAATGGCGGCCTGGTGCACCACCTCTCGACCGACCACGCACCGGCGAGCCGCGACCACAAGGCGAGCCACTCGATCTGGGACGCCCACTTCGGGCTGCCGGGCCTCGACAGCACGACGCCGCTCATGATCGACGCCGCCCTGGCCGGACGGACCTCGCTGGAGCGGGTGGTGACCGCCTACGCCACGGCTCCGGCCCGCCGCTACCGGCTCCGGGGCAAGGGCGACGTCGCCGTGGGCGGCGCCGCCGACTTAGCGCTCGTCGACCCCGAGGCCCGCTGGACGCTCGAGGACGCCGCCGTCCGCTCCAAGGCGGGCTGGACCCCCTACGCCGGGCGCCAGGTGCGCGGCCGGGTGGTGGGCACCGTCCTCGGCGGCCGGGTGGTGGCCCGCGAGGGGCGCCTCCTCGCCGACGAGCCGTCGGGTCGCTTCGTCCCCGGGCCGGGCGCGCGCCCGTGATG
>JBOGGF010000041.1:0-5595 GCA_050743965.1 Acidimicrobiales bacterium | reverse complement strand
GTCCTTGCTCTTGTCGGACAGACCCAGTTGCAACCTCGACCAACCAAGGAAGAGTCGTGCATAGTCGTCCACGTCCCCGACGGGCTCAAGGAAATCGACCGCCTCCGCATAGCGACCCTGGTGGTGCCGCAACTGCCCAAGTGATGACCGCGACCGGATGTTCGTGTAATCCCGTCGGAGGCTTTGACGCCATAGAGACTCGGCGAGCCGCATGCGCCGTTCCCTGCGGGCCAATGCTCCGGCCGTGCCCAACTCCTTGGCCGCCTCTTGCGCGCCTCCCGATCCTGCGGCAGCCCGTTCAGCTGCAAATGCGTAGACGAGGCAAGCTAGGTTGATGTCCCCGCGATTGCGCAAGAAAGTCCCGATGCCCTTGAGGGCTCCTATGGCGTCGCTGCGGTCGGAGACGGCGTCGGCCGTTATGTCCTCGTAGGCGTCGGTGTCTTGCTTGCGCACCGGCGTCTCGACGGACTCCGCAAGCAGGGTTGCCACCAACTGGTTGAGAGAGCAACCCTCCGTTTCCGCCCGGTTCACCAGTCGGCGGTGGATGTAGCGGGGCACACGCACGCTGAAGCGTCCCGAATGCTCGTCGGGCTCTTCGTCCCCGCGCGGTTCGGGCACATCGTTGCCGAGCTCCACCGCGGCGGTCAGCCAGGCCTCGAGCGCATCTTCGAGGTTCGTGTGGGCTTCCTCCCACGTCGTGCCCGTTGCAAAGCACCCGGGCAGTTCGGGGACCCGCGCCGAGATCAGGCCATCATCGGGAACGAATTCCCGCGACCACGGCCTGCTCAACAACTCTTCAACCGTTGCGATCTTCAAGTTCGCCATCTCGTTCAAACACCTCTTCCAGGGTCGTCAGGATGCCGGTGGCAATCCGTACGCCAAAGACCTTTGGGATCGTGATCGTCGGCGCTCCGTGCCGGAGTGCGACGGCGTGGGATCCCTTTCCACGCTTCGTGTCGATCGTGTAGCCCAGTGCTCTGCAAAGTGCGACCACCACCTCGGGAGTCGCGGATCGGCGCCGCCCACGGAAGTCGGTAAGGGCCCGCTTCGCGGCAGCACGATCGTAGGACGGTTTGTCACTCATTCTCTCTCCTGCACTAAATGTGATGCTAATTCGGGTGCCATCGTCATTGGGCACCATATATGGTAGCACATACTCTATCAGCACCGTCGGCGGTGTCAAGCCAGATTCCGAAGGTTCGAGGAGAAAATTTCCGGAGACCCCTTGACTTCTGGGCGCGATCGAGGTCTCCTCTGCGGTCCAGAGTGGCGCACGTCCCGGCCGTGGGCACATCCCCATGTCCAGCTACCCAACCCCCGAATCCCGTTCCGGTCGGTCACCGGAGGTTCTGTCGCGCCTGAACGCGGCTTCAACCGTCCCCCGCAAGTCGCGGATCGGTCAGGAGCCGAACCGCGAGGTCCCCCTTCGCGAAGGCGCCGGTCAGGGCGCAGATTCCGCACCTGTAGGTGTCGGCGACTGTAGGGATGATCTTGCTGTTGCTTTTACTCATCCCGCCTCCGGCGGCGGGGGAGGCGGACGTGGTGGCGTAGCCGCTCGTCTGTCGTCCATCGACCACCGGCTGCTCGTGCTCCTGAGCGCCCACCGGGTGTTGACCACGCCGCAGCTGATCGCACTGACCCGTCGTCCGGAGCGCACCGTCGACTACCGGCTGTCCCGGCTCCGATCGGCCGGGCTTGTGGATCGCACACGCCCGTACGCGGCGTCGGGCTCGGCGCCGTTCTTCTGGTGGCTGACCCGCAGGGGCGCCCTGCTGGTCGAGGGCACCTCGCCGGCTCCGGGCAAGGCAACGCCCAACCCGCTGTTCCTCCGCCACACCTCGGCCATCGCCAGCCTCTACGTGGCACTTCTCGATGTCGCGCCGAGCATCGGGGTGCGCTGCGAATCGTGGCGGCGCGACGAGTTGGCGTGGGAGGAGTGGTCACCGAGTCTCGGCCGGGCGAAGCACCTACGGCCCGACGCCTACGTGGAGGTCTCCCTCGAGGTGGACGGCGAAGCTGGCCGGGCCGGCGCATTCATGGAGGTCGACTTCGCCACCATGGACCAGCCCAGACTGCGGGCGAAGGTGGCACGCCATCGCGACTACGCCTCGGACCGGGCCTGGTGGGACCGCCATCCTGGCTGTCCGGCACTCCTCCTGCTCACGACCTGGGAAGCCAGGGTCACCCGCTTCCTGGCCAACGTGGAGAAGGACCGCCCGCGTCAGAACCGCTATGACGGCGACGACCACGAGTTCGACTGGGAGGAGCTGGTGGCAGCGGCCGCGGCGGTCGGCTCGCCCGAGGCGGCGCTGTCGGCGCCCGTCTGGCGCACGTCACCGGCCGACGCCCCGGTCACGCTGTCGGCGCTTCTGGCCGGCGAGGTGCGAAAGTACCGGCGCCTCGTCGCCAACGTTCGGGCCCGGCACGCCCTGCATGAGCGCTACCAGCAGGCGGAGCTTGTCAACGTCCTGGCCGAGAACCCAGACGTGCTGGCCTCCGCCCTGGGCGACCAGCAGGCAGGGGCGACGGTGCGCTACGTGTTCGAGGATCGGGTGAACGCCTACAGCCGCCGGGTGTGGGCTGAGGACCACCTTGAGCTGGTCACCGCCACCCACCAGTGGTGGTTGCACGACGACGGCCGCTCGGGATGGCCGCCGCCACCCGAGCCGGTGGTGCGTGGCTGGCAAGCGATCTACCGGGACGTGTGGGCTAGCCAGGCCTGCACTGTGCTCGCCAACGTCGATGCCATCGCGGTCGACGACCCTCGTCTGTGCCAGCCCGCGGCAGGCATCGCGGCCGGTGAGCTGGTGCCGGAGTGGACCCTCACGAAGGAAGGCGTCACGGATCGGCGCGTCGTCGCGGCGGAGGCGGCGGCCGACTACGAAGCGCGACGTCAGGCCGCCGTTGCCGATCACCTCCGCCAACTTCCGGTACACCGGCGCCTCGTGGCCTCGGAGGCCGCGCTGGTCGGCGAGTACGACGACCGCCACCTGGTCATCTGCACCGACTGCGGCATCGCCCGCCACGAACGCGACGACCCCTACGGCTACCAGAGCGATAGTTGCCCGGTCTGCGCAGGTCCGCTGGTGCCGGCGGTGCAGCAACCGGACGTCCTGCCGCCGCTCGGTGAGTCGATCGCCGCCATCCGTGGTCAGCTGGCCAATCTCGAAGACTGCCGATGAGGGCGTCGGGCACGGTGAGGCACAACTGCAGTGGCGAATCACCGCAGGAAGGCTCCCCCGCGACGGTCCCCCGCCGTCCGCGAGGAGCCGCGGGGGACCACCCGGCGCAACCGCACCCAGCGGAGCGGACCACGTCGCCAGTCCCCCGCCATCCGGGAGCAAGGCCCCTCGGGGCCTCCGCCGAGACGGCGGCACCCCCGCCACCTACAGATCACCTCCACCATCCGCGAGGGGGGCATCCTGACCGGGTGTTCGCCTGCTCGGGGGGCGGCGCGGACGAGAGACCTCCCGCCCGCGACCAGCACGCCGGGCCCTCCCTCGAAGCCCTGCGCCCGCTGGCACGCGCCCTGGTGGCCCTCGCTATCGAGGTCCGTGCCGAGGGACTTGAGGTCGATAGCGGATCGAGGTCTCATGGGTCGATTGGCAAAGGAGGTGGCCGGTGCGCTGCGTGATCTACCTGCGGGTCTCGACCAAAGAGCAGGCCGAGAAGGACCTGACCGAGGAAGGCTTCTCCATCGCCGCGCAAGGCGAAGCTTGCGTGCGCCGCATCCGCGACGAGGGCTGGGAGCTCGTTGACGAGTACGTGGACCGGGGCGAATCCGCCCGGACGGCCGACCGGCCGCGGCTACGGGCCATGCTCGGCCGCGTTGCCGAGGACGGCGGCATCGAAGCTGTCGTCGTGCACAAGGTCGACCGCCTGGCCCGAAACATGGAGGACCACATCGCCATCCGCGCGCTGCTACGGCGCCGGGGGGTGACCCTGGTCTCGATCACGGAGAACCTGGACGAGACCGCCTCGGGCCGCCTGGTCGAGGGCATCCACGCCCTCATGGCCGAGTTCTACTCAGCCAACCTGGCCGCCGAGGTCCGCAAGGGCATGGGCCAGAAGGCCAAGCTCGGCGGCTACCCCCACAAGGCTCCTCTCGGCTACCTCAACGTTCGTGAGCCCATCGCCGGCCGCCAAGTGGCCCACATCGTCCCAGACCCCGAACGCGCCCCGCTGGTCAAGATCGCCTTCGACCTCTACGCCACCGGCGAGTGGACCGTCGAACGCCTGGCCGAGGAGATGGCCCATCGAGGCCTGCGCAACCGCGGGCGTGATGGCTACTACACCTCCAAGCCGGTGACCGTCTCTGGTCTGGCCCGGCTGCTCGCCCATCGGGCCTACGTCGGCGTCGTCGAGTGGGACGGCATCACCCACGAGGGATCCCACGAGCCGATCGTCGAGCGGGCCACCTTCGACCGGGTCCAGGAGCTGCTCGCAGCTCGGGCCGCACGCGGCACCCGCGAACGGCGCCACCACCACTACTTGAAAGGACTCCTCGTCTGCGGGGTATGCGGCCGTCGCCTCTCGATCCAGCACTCGAAGGGCACCTACACCTACTTCTACTGCCTCGGTCAGAAGGACCGCCGAAAGGGTACCGGCTGCCAGGAGCGCTACGTCTCGGTCGACCAACTCGAAACCGAGATCGAGGACCTCTACGGTCGCATCGAGGTCCCCAACAACTGGGCCGACGGACTGCGCCAAGCTATAGCGGCCGAGGTCGCCACCCACCACGAGGACACCACAGCCGAGCACGAGCTGCTCGCCAACCAGCACGGTCGCCTGGAAAGCGAGCGCTTCAAGCTGATGGAGGCCTACTACGCGAACGCAATTGACGTGGCGATGCTGCGGCGCGAACAAGAGCGCATCGGCGCCGAGCTAGGCGCTGTTGAGTCCCGGCAGGCCGTGATCGAGTCGAGCCTTGACGACTGGCAGGAGGTCATGAACCTCGCCCTCCGGTTCTCCATCAGTTGCGCCCGCGCCTACCGGCGAGGAAGCGACCGGACGAGGAGGCTGTTCAACGCGGCCGTGCTCGACCAGGTCAACGTGCGCGACGGCCACGTTGTCGAAACTACCTACCAGGAACCTTTCGATTTCCTCTTCTCTGTGCCGAAGTTCGAATACGACGATTTGGTGGGCGCTGAGGGATTCGAACCCCCGACCTGCTGGGTGTAAACCAGCTGCTCTAAACCCCTGAGCTAAGCGCCCCGCGGGCAAATGCCAATCTAACGGCCCACGGCCGGCGACCCGAACATCTTCCAACGGACCCAGTCATGGCCTAACACTCCCACCGTTCTCGTCCCCAGCAGGGCCGAACACCTGCCCGTGGGCTGTCAACAGCTGCGCCAGCAACTCAGGCCCGGCGCCGCATCGTCACACCACGTCGATGACATCATCCTCCGCGCTCGACGACACCCCGCCTAATCGACCCAAAACACCACCAAGCCGATCGGCTCGAGAGATGGACCGTCACCCAAACTTCACAAATTGGTTTGGCCAATTTTTGGTGGGCGCTGAGGGATTCGAACCCCCGACCTGCTGGGTGTAAACCAGCTGCTCTAAACCCCTGAGCTAAGCGCCCCGCGGGCA
>JBOGGF010000040.1:0-4381 GCA_050743965.1 Acidimicrobiales bacterium | reverse complement strand
TGTGGAACCAGCGTTCGACCAGGTTCAGCCAGCTGGAGGAGGTGGGCGTGAAGTGCAGGTGGAACCGTGGATGCTTGGTGAGCCAGGCGACGACGTCGGGGTGGGTGTGGGTGCCGTAGTTGTCGAGGATCAGATGGACCTGCAGGCCCTTGGGGACCTGGCGGTCGATGCGGCGCAGGAAGACCAAGAACTCGTCGTGGCGGTGCCGTGGCAGGCAGGCGCCGATCACCTTGCCGGTCACCACGTCGAGGGCGGCGAAGAGGGTGGTGGTGGTAGGGATCACCGAACGCTCGCCAGACTCGATCACTGACATTCCCCACCCTTGAGCGAGGTGGTGGGCCCGTCATCGAGGTCCACCAATCAGAGGGGGAGCCCCTCGAAGCTGACGGTTCCGACCGGCCAGCACGAGGAGCCCCTTCCCCATGTTCTCAAGGAGTGACGACGTGGAAGCGCATGCCCTGTCCAAGCGAGGCTGGTCTATCTCGGCCATCGCCCGCCATCTCGGATGCGACCGCAAGACGGTCCGCTCCTACTTGACCGGAGCGCGCGAGCCTGGCGTCCGTCGGTCGTCGGCGCCCGACCCCCTGGCGCCGTTCGCCGGCTACCTCGCCGCCCGGTTCGTCGACGACCCGCACCTGTGGGCGTCGGCGCTCTTCGACGAGGTGGTCCCGCTCGGCTACGCCTCGTCGTACGTGAGCTTTGCCCGCCAACTGCGCCAGGCGAGGCTCCGGCCCCACTGCGAGGCGTGCAGCGGGGTGAAGGGCCGGGAGACCACCGAGATCGACCACCCAGCAGGCGAGGAGATCCAGTGGGACTGGGCCGAGCGGCGAAAGGCTCCCTGGGGCGGTACCTGCTACCTCTTGCTCGGGACGCTCTCGCACTCGGGGCGGACCCGCTCGGTCATCGCCGAGTCGCTGGACCAGGCGCACCTGATCGAGGCGATGGACGCGGTGATGCGCCGGCTCGGCGGCACCGCCCGGGTGTGGCGCACCGACCGCCTGGCCACGGTGATCGTGCCCGGGACGCGAGACGTCCAGGCCTCCTTCGCTCCGGTGGCCAAGCACTACCTGTTGACTGAACTACGTGAGGTGAATGCCCAGGCCAGGAGCAGAACCCATCCACCATCCCCGGAGGGGCAACGGCTAGGCATTCCCCGATGGGCACTGAAGAGCCAGCGCTGCCGAGAGACCTCGCCACGACGTCCGTGCCACTGGCCGGTCGTCTCGTCGAGACCGAGGACCCCTGGGAGCCCTATCGGATGGTGGACCCGCAGGGATGTCGCGTGGAAGCGGTGGCAGCGTGGCTCGCCGACTTGCAGGCCGCAGGCCGCTCACCGGCGACGACCCGCTCCTACGCGATGGACCTGTTGCGCTGGTTCCGCTTCTTGTGGGCGGCCGGTGTCGCGTGGGACCGGGCGACTCGGAGCGAGGCGCGCGACTTCTCGCGATGGCTGGTGGTGGCTGGCAAGCCGAAGCGCCCGCACTGGCGCCGCCCAGATGTGCCAGTGCAGCCGTCGGCCAGCGCGACCCCGTACTCGGCGTCGGTGCGCGCGCACAGCGAGACCGTGCTGCGCGGCTTCTACGAGTTCCACCGTGAAGCGGGCACCGGTCCGCTGCTCAACCCGTTCCCGCTCGATCGCTCCCGTCGCGCGACCCGCGCACACGCGCACCACAACCCGATGGAGCCCCATCACAACGAGCACACCGGTCTCTATCGCCCGAAGGTCCCGACGCGTATCCCGCGCGCCGTTCCCGATGAGGAGTTCAACGAGATCTTCGCCCGACTCCACTCCCACCGTGACCGGGCACTCGTGGCGTTCTACGTGTCGACCGGTGCCAGAGCGTCCGAGCTGCTCTCGGCCGTCCAAGGCGGTGTCGATCCAGGGCGCCAGCTCATCCGGGTGGTGCGCAAAGGCACGAGAGCGTCCCAGGAGCTCCCGGCGTCATCCGACGCGTTCGTGTGGCTGCGGCTCTACCAGATCGAGATGGGAGACCTCGTCCCCTCGGGGCGCCGGCAGCCGTTGTGGTGGACGCTGCGCAGCCCGATCCGTCCGCTCAGCTATCACGGCGCCCACCGGATGTTCGAGCGGGTGAATGCAACGGCCGGCACCGCTGCGACCCTGCACTCGCTGCGCCACACCGCCGCCTACCGCATGGCCGAAGATCCCGGACTTCCGCTCACCGACGTCCAGGCGGTCCTTGGTCACGCACAGCTCACGACGACTCAGCTCTACCTCACGCCCCGCAAGGAAGACATGATCCGACGGGTGCTCGCGCATCACGCCGAACAGACGCGCCGCGCGGCACAGCGTGCCGCGCCTGAACCGGCGCCGGGGTACCGGCCCGAGGTCCTCGAGGTGCTCTTCGGGCGGGCGAGCTCGTGAGCCTCGCCGTCGAAGCCGAACAGCCCACCGCCGAACTCTACGCGGCGACGCTGTCGCCAGCGCAGGCGTTGGACCGGCTCCCGCCCCGTCCGCTGCTGTGTGAGTGGCCGGCGACGCGCCAGACCCACGACGAGCTGTTGGCGCGTCTTACGAGCGGGCTGTTCGTGACGGGTGACCGAAAGAAGCAGAGCCAGCGAGCCGCGGGGGTGAAGCTGGCGGCGCAGTGGATGGCCGACCAGGCCGGCGACACCTGGCAGCAGCGATGGCTCGCCAGCGGCGCCGACGCCTCCCAAGCGAGGTGGCGTGAAGTCCCCTCGGCATGGCTCGTCGCCCGCGGTGACGCTTCGCCGTGGCGCCGCGACGCCTTGGTCGGCGCGTTGCCGGTGATGATCGCCGCGGACGCTCTGCGCCCGTCGCTCGAGTGGATGGTCGGCGGCGGCCCCGCGCGCGGTGGCGGCTTGCTCGTCCGCGCGATGAAGGTGTTGCGCGATCCCGAAGGTTTCGGCCAGCTGGCGGCGGCAGCAGACGCCGATCCCAGTGTGTCTGCGGTCGGAAAGAGCCAGGCGCTCTACCGGGCCGCGATCATCATTGGCGCCAAGGGGGGCACGCTCTGCGACATCACCGCCGGCGACGTGGTGGAGCTGCTCGACGCCCAGTCGCTGCGCCACGCCGGCGAGGCGAACAGCCGGGGCCTCTTCTATCGCCTCTTGCACGAGATGGGGGTCTTCGGGCCCGCCGCACCGCCGACGCTTCGTGCGTTTCGGACCGCCGGCCAGCGCAGCCCCGATGAGCTCATCGACCGTTACGGGATCGTTTGTCGACCCGTGCGGGATCTGCTCGTGGACTACCTGCGCGAGCGCCAGCCCGCACTCGACTACACCAGCCTGAACCAACTCGCCTACTACCTGGGGAAGCTGTTCTGGTCCGACCTCGAGCGCCACCACCCGGGCATCGACAGCCTGCATCTGAGCGCCGACGTCGCAGCTGCGTGGAAGCAGCGCCTGCGGACCATCACCCAGACGGTCACCGCCCCCACTGGCGAGCGGGCGGAGGTGTCCACTGAACGGATCAGCTACCGCGAGTGCCTGACCCCGGTGCGCGCGTTCTACCTCGATCTCGCACAGTGGGCGGTCGAGGATCCCGGACGCTGGGCGCAATGGGTCGTGCCCTGCCCGATCGGCACCGAGGAGATCAACCGCAAGAAGGCCAAGCGCGTGCTCAAGTCACGCATGGACGGGCGCACCCGGGAGCGCCTGCCAGTGCTGCCCTTGCTCGTGCGCTGCACCGACGAGCGCCGCAAGGCGACGGCCGCGCTCCTCGAAGCCGCCCGCCACGTCCGACCCGGCGAGACGTTCAGCGCAGCGGGAACCACCTTGGTGCGGGCGGTGCTGGACCCGCGTGCCGGTGTCGGCAAGCTCTGGGCGCACGATCCCGACGACAGCCAACGACGCGACCTCGTCTTGGAAGAGGACCTCGCCTTTTGGGCATGGGCGATCATCGAGGTCCTGCGCACGACCGGCGTGCGCGCCGAAGAACTGCGTGAGCTCACCCATCACAGTCTGGTCGAGTACCGCCTGCCCACGACCGGCGAGGTCGTCCCGTTGCTGCAGATCGTCCCGTCGAAGACCGACACCGAGCGCCTGCTCGTCGTGAGCCCGGAGCTGGCAGAGGTGCTCAGCACCATCATCGTGCGGATCAGCAACCGAAGCGGTCTCGTGCCGCTCGTGCCCGCCTACGACCCGCACGAGCGAGTGTGGGCAGAGCCGAGTCCTCTGCTGTTCCAGAGGCGCATCGGAGGCGAGAACCGAGGCATGGCGGAGGCCATGGTGCACCGGCTCCTCGACGTTGCCCTGGCGCACAGTGGGCTCGTCGATCCGGTGGACGGACAACCGCTGCGTTACACGCCGCACGACTTCCGCCGGATCTTCATTACCGACGCGGTGATGAACGGCCTCCCGCCTCACATCGCGCAGGTCATCGCCGGTCACCAAGACATCA
>JBOGGF010000039.1:0-3609 GCA_050743965.1 Acidimicrobiales bacterium | reverse complement strand
GCCCCGACCGGCGGCGCCCTCCTCGGCCTCGCCGGCTGCCGCGCCGCCGCGGCCACCGGACCTGCTGCCCTCGACGCGGCCGCCGGCACGTCCGGTGGTCTGCTCCTCCTCGAAGGCGGAGCCGCCGTACCGGCCCGAGCCGCCCTCGGACTCAGCGCCGCCCGAGACGGAGCCGCCGCGCATGCCGCCGACCATGCCGCGACCACCGGCGGTGCCACGACCGGCCATGCCCTCCTCGCTGACCGCGCCCCCGCGACCGCCGCGGACCATGCCCTCCTCGCTGACCGAGCCCGTGCGCCCGCCGCGCACCATGCCTTCCTCGCTGACCGAGCCTGCGCGACCGCCGCGGATGGTGCCTTCCTCGGTGGCGGCGTTGGAGCGGAGTACGCCGCCCTTGACCTGGCCCTCCTCGACCGGTGCGCCGCCGATCCGGTCGGCGGTCTCGCCCTCGATGGCGCCGCCACGGACGCCGCCCTTGGCCCCGCCGAGCAGCCGGCCCCCGCCGGCGCCTCCGATCGCGCCGGCCAGACCGCCGCCGACGCCCCCGACCGCGCCGAGCCCGCCGGCCACGCCGCCGGTCGCGCCACCGGCGCCCCCGGAGACCGCTCCGCCCGCAGAGGCCGCCGGGGCACTCACGTCCCCGCCCGGGATCTGGCCGCCCACCACGCCATCGGCGGACGGGCCGGGCCCCTGTTTGCCGCCGCGGCGCATCACGGCGCCTGCTGCGCCGGTCGCACCGACGGCGCCGCCGGCGACCCCGCCGAGGACCGGCGTACCGGGGGCCGGCGCACCGCCACCGCCCACGCCGCCACCGACGTAGCTGCCGCCCGTGCCGGTGGCATACGGCCCGACCGACCCGCCCCCGGTGCCTCCTCCGCCGGAGACCGAGCCCGCGCCAGAGCCAGAACCCCCGGATCCATGCCCCCCTTCCCCGCGGCCCGCACTCTCCGGGGCAGCGGAAGACAACTTGGTGCTGGCGTCGTTGAGACCGCTGACCAGAGCCTTGTATGCCGTCCCTGCCTGCGACTCTCGCTGGTTGACCGACTGGGCGTGTTGGCCCTGCAACTTGAGGTGGGTGACCTCGTCCTGGGGGCTCACCTGCTTGCCTGAGGGGAGGGGGTTGGGCTCGGGCAGGACAGGCGGAAGGTTCTGATAGGCCGTCTTGGCCTTGGAAAGCGAGGTGGCCGCATCGTCCAGCGCCTGCCGTCCCTCGGACATCCGGGTGTGCACGTCCTGCACGCGACCTGCGAGGTGGCTGAAGGCGGCCGTGGCCGCGTCGCTGTCGTCGCCGGTCCACGCGTCGGCGATACCGCCCTTGGCCTTGTTCAGCTGACTGACCACCTTCTCCAGGCCCGCCGCAGCCGTCTTCCACTGGCCGGCGGCGGAGTGGACCTCCCCCGGCTGGGCACTGTCGACCTGTTCCAGCTTGCGTTCGTTCGGTCCCATCTCAGACTCTCCCCGTCCCGGGGCCGGGCTCGGCCCGTCCCCGCTTCTTCACCATCCTCGCGGTGGCCCCGGCCCCGCCGAGCACCACCACGGCCACGATCACCCACACCCACGGCGGCACCCCGCCGCCGCTCGAACCGGCACCGGAGCCCACCGACCCGGCCTTACCGCTCTGCCCGGTCTTCCCGGCCGCCGCAGCCGTCGGACTCGCGCTCGCCTTCCCGGACGCCGACCCATCGGCGGCCGTGGCCTTGCCGTAGCTGCTCATCGGGAAGACCTTCACCGCCGCCTTGGGCCCGTGCAGCAGTGGGTTCACATCCGGCCACCTGGTCGGGTCGTGCTGAAGCATCTTGGTCACCGAGGCGATCCCGAACCCGTAGTGCGGATCCCAGTCGAACGGGTGAGAACCGCCGGTGTAGTGGATCAGGTCCTGTACCAGCTGGTTCCCGGTCGCGTCCGGGTACTTCTGCTTCAGCAGCGCCAGGCACCCGGCCACGATCGCTGTCGCGGACGACGTACCCGTGACAGTTGCCCGGGAGTCCCACCCTCCGCCGTACCAGCCCAGCCCCTTCACTCGAACCCCAGGAGCCGAGATCACCGGGTAGGAGGACTGCTCGTCTGTGAACGTAGGGGGCGGATTCCCGCGCCACGGGCGCGCCCCCGCGTCCACCGCGTTGACCGCCACCACGCCGGGATATCCCGCCGGGAACCCGATCTTCTGGCTGGCGGCGTGCCCAAAGGTGGCGCCAGTCGCAGCGACGACGACCACCCCCTTGGCAAAGGCCCGGTGCAAGGCTCGTTGCATCTGCGGCCACTGGTCGGTTGTGGTCACCGAGATGGTGATGATGTCGGCACCAGCCTTCACGGCCCAGTTGATCTGCTTGATCTCGTCCAGCCCGGTGCACTCCAGGTACAGGGGCTTGCCCGGCGGCTCCGGCTTGGTGTCCAGGGAATAGAACAACAGCCGAGCATTCGGCGCAATTCCCCGGATACCGGAACCATCCGGCCCCGTACCACGCCCCTGGCCGACCACGTACGCAGCCATCTGGGTGCCGTGATCATTACGCACAACCTCGGAGCCCCCGTGAACGGCCCGCTGGTGCACCCGGCCGCCATGGCAGTCCTTGCGGAGCGAAACATCAGCGCTCCGGAGCTCCCGAGGGCTGAGGTTGATGTCCTCGTCCAGCATCGCAACCGTCACGCCCTTGCCGCTGAGATGACGCTGCACCTGCCCGATTTTCATCGCCTTGAACCACCAGCCGTCGGTGTTTCGCGATGTCGAACTCCGGGCCGAGGCCGTCGGCACGCTCGCCAGCAGGATCCCGGGAAGCACCAAGCAGACCGCCAGCGCACACCACAGCTGGCGCCTCTTCAACCCAGTGTCCCGAGAGTTCACGTCTAGCCTCAGAAGTGGCCCTTGCCACTGTCGCCCGACCCCTTCGTGGGGGCGTCGGTCGACGTGCCTGCACCGGGGCTACTGGTGCTGCCCCCTGAGCCGCCAGCGGTGTCCTGCGTGCCCGAGCTCTGCGGTCCCGTCTCGGTGCCCTGCAGGTTCTTGCCCGCGTGTTGTCGGCTGGTGTCGTAGTTCGTGGTCGAGTGGTAGGTGTGGTGCTCGTACGTGCTCCCCAGCGACAGCAAGGCGGCTTGGACGTCCTCGTCGGTTTTTCCGTGTGCCTTGGCCGACTGCATCAAGTTGTCGTGAAAGTCCTGCAGGTCCTGGATGACGCCGTTGATCGTGCTCACGAAGACGTCATGCGCGGCCTGTTCCTGACGCGCCAGCGCCTCCGCGAGCGGCACCTTGCTGAACGCGCCATCGGGGATCTTGTGGCCGCGAAAGCCCTTGGTATTGGTCTGTGTGTCCTCCATCGTGTGCAGCGTCGACTTCGCGATGTTTTCCACCTTCTCGATCGTGATCGAGATCGACTTGGCCGTCGCCGCCATCTGCTCCGGCAGCATGCTCACCCCCGCTCCCTAGCCGAGGCTGGCCGCGGACCGGTCTACCCGGCCCACGGCGCCACCGACTACACGTGTGGTCGGATCCGCCGGGGTCAGCCCCAACGGTTGGTGTTCTGATTCTCCGTGGACTGGTAGTCCGAGTTCGACGAGGACACCTGCGATCCGATCTGGGCAAGAAGCGCCTTCATGTCGGCCATCCCCGAGTCC
>JBOGGF010000038.1:0-4434 GCA_050743965.1 Acidimicrobiales bacterium | reverse complement strand
TGAAGGTCAAGCGGGGATGGCGGGGATGGCGGGGATGGCGGGGATGGTTAGCAGTCCCACTGGCCGACCGAGGGTCGCGTGGTGCCGAGTGGGACGGGGGCGCTCAGACTGGCAGGGCAACCGCGTCGACGGACAGCCCCACCCGCCGGCCGACCATGCCGCGCTTGGCCGTCACGCCGAATTCGTACCGGTCCAGGAAGCCGTCGGCCCGGAAAGTCGCCACGGCGCCGCCGACGGTCACCTGGCAGAGGCGCAGATCGGCGGTTGCGGTAGCCCCGTGGGCGCCGAAGATGCCGGTGACCCGCCATCCGTCGGCGTCTGTCGACACGGCGCTCGAATCGAAGCTGAGGTTTGGGTGGGCTCCGGCGTCGAGTAGGGCCGGGCCGACCACGTCCCGGTCGCGAGAGGCGTTGCCCGACGAGAAGGACGACGCGTCGACGACGGCATGGACGGTCGACCGGGTCGCGTCGTTGTCGGCGTGGACCGTGCCCTCGAGCAGCACAAGGGAGCCCTTGACCGCGAACAGCCCGAACATCGCCCGCACCGTGGCGGTGATCGAGGTCCGGCGAGGGTCGAGACGCCAGGTGCCGGCCGGCAGTCGGAGGCCGGTGCGGGGGGGAGGGCCGCCCTCGGTCGCAGGTGCGATCGGGCCGGTGGGGTCCTGCGATGTGGTCGTCATGGTGCTTCCTCGTGCGGCGGGTGGTGGTCGGGCGGAGGGGCGACCGGCGGACGGGCGACCGGCGCTGGTGTGGTGGTGGCGAGGAGCCGGCGCACGGCGCCCGTGTAGTCCTCGAGGGCGCAGCGCCCGGTGCGGGTGATGGACAGCCAGGTGACCGGCGTGCGGCGGCGGAAGGCCTTCTCGACTGCGACGTAACCCGCATCCTCCAGCTTGCGCAGGTGGGTCGAGAGGTTGCCGGGCGACATGCCGACCAGCTCCTGGAGCCGGGGGAAGGTCATCCGGTCGCCGCGGCCGAGGGTGGCCAAGGTGACGGCGATCCGCAGGCGAGGCTGGGCGTGTATGACCGGGTCGAGCTCGGGGAGCGTCGGGGCCCCGTCGCCCGCGCCATCCCCCGCCCCGTCGCCATCCTTGTCGCCATACCGTTGGCACTCCTCGGACTCCCCGGGCACCGTTCCGAGGTTCACCGTCGACGCACCGGGCGAAAGCGGGGGCGCAAGAGGAGCCCGGCGGTGATCAGGCCCCCACCCCCACCGGTGGCCATCACGGCGAAGTTCGCCGGCGCGCCAGCGAGGGCGCCTGCGGCGGCCGTGACGAGGGTCCACGCACCGAGGCCGAAGAGCACCCGGTCATTGAAGAGCGCCCCGCCGCCGAGGAAGAGGGAACCGGCGACGACAAGAAAGCTCCCGGGCCACAACAGTGTCGCTACCCCGATCGGAAGGCCGTGGCGGGACAGCCCGATGTCGAAGGCAGCCGTGGCCGCAGAGGCGATGGGCCAGCTCCAGGCGTACTTCGCCGCGACCGCAGGCGACGGCCCCGCCACACCGCGACTCTGGCGAGCCAGCTGGACGGTCGAGACGGCCACGGCCCCGGCGCCGAGGAGGATGAACACGGCGGCCGCCACCCACTCGGGGACCGGGTGCCCGCCCTTGGCGGCGAAGAAGGTCAGGGCGAAGCCGACCAACCAGGCAAGGCCCCATGACAGCAGGATCGTGGTGGGGTAGCCGTACACGGCACGGGCGGTCGTGCCCCGCTGGTCCTCGATCAGGCGTAGGGAGGCGGCGACGGACAGCTGGTCGGTCGTGGCGCCGGTCGATCCGGCGGAGCCCGGCGGTCCGGTCGTACGCGGCGGTGTCCCGACAGTGTTGCCTTGCATGTCGTCGACCACGACGGCCTCCTGACTGCCAGCTTTGCGCAACAAAGTACTTTGATTATTACACACGGACTCGGTCGTGGCAAGCGGATCCGGCGATCATCGCCAACTTCCAACCGTGCCGGCGCAGCAGGGCACCGCCCACACGGGACGCCGCGGTCTATGTCCGATGGCGTGAGGCGTGGCAGGCTCGCCGGGTGTCCACGAGGCCTGGTCCGGCCCGCCGGCGGGTGACCCACGCTCAGGCTGCGGCGTTGCTGGCGACGCGCGACCCGGTCGTGGCGCGCCTGCAAGCCGACGTGGGTCCGCCACGGCTCCGGCCTCCCCAGGCTACGCACTTCGCCGCCCTCGTCCGGGCGATCGTCTACCAGCAGCTGGCCGGCGCGGCCGCGGCCGCCATCCACGGGCGGCTGGTCGCCGTCCTCGACGACGACGTTCGCCCCGAAGCGCTCCTCGGTCTCTCGGACGCCGCTCTGCGGGAAGCCGGCCTCTCGGCCAACAAGGCCGCATCGTTGCGGGACCTCGCCGCCAAGGTCCTCGACGGCACCGTGGTGCTCTCCTCACGGGGGCTGTGGGGGGAGACCGACGACGAGGTGGTGGCCCGCCTCACGGCGGTCCGGGGCATCGGACGGTGGACGGCGGAGATGTTCCTCCTCTTCCAGCTTCGCCGGCTGGACGTCTGGCCCACCGGAGACCTGGGCGTTCGCCGTGGCTTCGGCATCGCGTGGGAGCTGCCGATGCCCACGCCGCAAGAGCTCGAGCCGCTCGGCGATCCTCTTCGGCCGTACCGGTCGGTCGTCGCCTGGTACTGCTGGCGGGTGGCGGAGGCCGGACGGCGGCCACCGGGGCCGGCCGACCCGGGCATGGCGCCCGCAGCACAGGGATCGAGACGGAGCTAGCGCAGCCGGAGCGGGCCGTCTGGTTCGGACGTCAGGGGACCGGACGGCGGGCGGGGGCCGGAGCCCCCTTTCCGGTCGCTCCTGTTCGACAACGTGACCGCACCCTTCCTCGGCAGCGACGCCCGACGGCGGCGGAGCAAATGGCCGCGGCCGAATTGGCCGCCATCGCCCCGGGGCGGCACCTGTTGATCGAGGTCGACGGGCCCTTGGCTCTCCAGCACGTCGCCGAGGATCACGACCGCGTCGACTCCTTTGCCCGCCGTCGCGTCATGCTGTCCGTCGGCCCACTCGACGACTCGGGGGCGCCGTGACCGACACGACCAACGCGCCGATTGGCCACGCGCCACGGTCAACTTGGCGACGTCGGCACCCGGTTCGTCAACCGGCGTCCCACTGGCGAAAAGGTGGGCGGGGGCAAGCGGGCACCCGAGCCGAGGACGCTCCGCTCTTCGACCGATGCGTACCGGCGGCCGCCGTGACTACCCGGAATCCGATGCCGAACCTCTCGGCGACGGTCTCCACGATGGTCGATTTCCCCGTCCCGTTCCCGCCGACCGGGAACGTCGCCGACCGCTCGATGTCGGATCTTGTCGCCGCCAACCGCCGGACCGAAGGGACCGAGGGGACCGTGCCGACCACGCGTCATGTCGGAGCCCAGTCGGTCACCATGACGCGGTCGATGTTCACATGGCGGCAGTACTGACCGGTTCGCCATGTCCCGAGTCCCTGGTCGCGGTAGTAGCGTCGGGTTTCATCCGGCCCGCGAGCGAAGGACCGGTGGCACTCCGAATAGCCATTCGCCGCCCCCGTAGCTCAGGGGATAGAGCGTCGGTTTCCTAAACCGTGCGTCGCAGGTTCGAATCCTGCCGGGGGCGCCAACCAGTCCTCCGCGCGAACTTGCGTGGAGCCATCGGCCGCAGCGACCCCGCCATCGTAGAGGGTGACTGCGACATCGAGGGCGCTATCGGCCGGCTGGAACACGATGTCGAGTTGCAGCGAGTCGAACAGAGCCCTCAGTTCACCCTGGGGCGCAGCATCGAGCGAGGTGGTGAGGACCGGCAGCCGGTCGAGCAGGGGGGCGACGTCAGCCAACGTGGGCGCCTCCGTTGCCGAGTCTCGGGCGAGTGCCACGAGCCGCTCGCGGCGTTCGGCGATGGCGTCCTCCAGCTCAGCCACGCGCTGGCCGACGCGCCGACGGAGCGCGGGGGTGACGTCGTCGGCTTCGAGGTTGACGAGCTGGCGGGTCAGGCGCCGTTCGAGGTCGGCGATCTCGGTTTCGATCTCGTCGGCGCGCTCTCTGGAGGGAGCGGCGCACTCCGGCTCGGCCGCAGCTTCGAGACAGGTTCGCCAGTAGCCCGTGCGCTCGGGACCGAGCAGGGCGGTAGCGAGGAATGGCAACAGCGCGTCGTTCAGGCGCTGCTCGTTCAGGTACACGTGCGGCGGGTGGTCGGCCGGGATGTCCTTGGACCGTTGGTGCGAGGGCTGGCACGAGTAGTAGGTCGAACGACGGCGGTGGTTCCCCCACATACGCAGGCCGCAGATGCCGCAGCGGAGAAGACCTCGGTAGAGGTAGTCGCGCTTGGCCGTCGGACGGGCGGTGGTCGCGGCGACGCCCTGGCGCGAACGCTCGTTCGCCTTGGCACATGCCGCGACCGCGTCGTACTCCTCCCGGCTGACGATGGCCGGGTGGGCGGGTTCCTCCGACC
>JBOGGF010000037.1:0-4455 GCA_050743965.1 Acidimicrobiales bacterium | reverse complement strand
CGACGCGACCACGCGCCGGGCGGAGCCGCGCCGGGCGAGGTCGCCACGGCCGCCGGGGGGCCGGTCGAGGTGGCCTACCGGCGGCGCGACGACGCCGTCCTCGAGCTCCTCTACGCCGCCGGCCTCCGGGTGTCGGAGCTGTGCGGCCTCGACGTCGCCGGGGTGGACCTGCCGGCGCGGGCCGTCACCGTGCTGGGCAAGGGAGCCAAGGAGCGCCGGGTCCCGGTGCACGACCGCTGCGCCGAGGCCCTGGCCCGGTGGTTGGCGGTGGGGCGGCCGGTCGTGGCCGCGGCCCGCAGCCCGGCCGAGGCGGTCTTTCTCAACCG
This sequence comes from Acidimicrobiales bacterium, assembly GCA_050743965.1. Classification (GTDB taxonomy): domain Bacteria; phylum Actinomycetota; class Acidimicrobiia; order Acidimicrobiales; family RAAP-2; genus DAHUZJ01. The sequence continues at coordinate 4,129 of JBOGGF010000037.1, read as the reverse complement.
CCGGGGCAACCGGCTCGGATCCCGCGACGTCCGGCGCATCCTGGACCGCCGCTCACCCGTGCCGACCCATCCCCACGCCCTGCGGCACACCATGGCCACCCACCTGCTCGACGGGGGTGCCGACCTGCGGGTGGTCCAGGAGCTCCTCGGCCACTCCAGTCTCCGTACCACGCAGCGGTACACCCACGTCAGCAAGGAGCGACTGCTCGGGGTGTACGGGGGCACGCATCCCCGAGCCTGAGCTAATCTGGAGCCCGCTCGCCGTCCGGTGGGCATCGCAAACTGACCAAATTTCGCACCCGAGCGCGTTCCACGGTCGCCCCGTAGGGGGTGCTGCGCCGGGGAAGACGAACCGACTGGAGGACAACGTATGGCCGTCGTGACGATGCGGCAGCTGCTGGGGGCCGGTGTCCACTTCGGGCACCAGACCCGCCGCTGGAACCCGAAGATGCGCCGCTACATCCTGGGCGAGCGCAACGGGATCTACCTCATCGACCTGCACAAGACGCTCGGAGGCATCGACACCGCCTACACGTTCGTGCGGGACCTGGTGGCCGGCGGGGGCAGCGTGCTGTTCGTCGGGACGAAGAAGCAGACGCAGGGTCCGGTGGCCGAGTACGCCACGGCGTGCGGAATGCCCTACGTCAACCAGCGCTGGCTCGGCGGCATGCTGACCAACTTCACGACCGTATCCGGCCGGGTGAAGCGGATGCAGGAGCTGCGCGCCATGCAGGCGGCCGGCGACTTCGACGCGATGCCCAAGAAGGAGGCGCTCCGCCACGTGCGGGAGCTCGAGAAGCTGACGCGCAACCTGGGCGGCATCGCCAACCTCGACCACCTGCCCGAGGCCGTCTTCGTGATCGACACGAAGAAGGAGCACATCGCCGTCACCGAGGCGAACAAGCTCCGCCTGCCGGTGGTGGCCGTGGTCGACACCAACTGCGATCCCGATGTGATCGACTACGTGATCCCGGGGAACGACGATGCCATCCGCTCCGGCGCGCTGATGTGCCGGGTGGTCGCCGACGCCGTGACCGAGGGTCGCTGGGTCGCCACCCACCGCCCGGCGACGCGCCAGCAGCCCGTCGCGGCTGGCGGCAACGGCACCCCGCCGCCCCCGCGGCCGCGGCCCCAGGCGACAGTGGAGGGCCCGATCCCCGCCGCGACGGAGGCGTGACGATGGTCGACATCAGTGCGAAGGACATCCAGGGGCTGCGCCGGCGCACCGGCGTCGGCATGCTCGATGCCAAGCGCGCGCTCGAGGAGAACGCCGGCGACGTCGACCAGGCGCTCAAGTGGTTGCGGGAGCGGGGCCTGGCCAAGGCCGCCGGCCGCGAGGAGCGCGAGGCGTCCCAGGGCGCCGTGGCGGTGGTGCGCCAGGACAGCTCGGCGGCCATCGTCGAGCTGCGGTGCGAGACCGACTTCGTGGCCAAGGCGCCCGAGTTCGTCGCCCTCGTCGACGACCTCGCCGCGCTGGTGGCGGCCAAGGGTGAGGGGGCCGTGGCCGAGTGCCAGGACGAGGTCGACCGGCTCAAGATCTCGCTCCAGGAGAACATCGGCGTCGGGCGGGTCGTCCGGGTCCAGGCCGGCGAGGGCCAGGTCCTCGACACCTACGTCCACCAGCAGGCCGGGCGGGGCATCAACGCGGTGGTCGTCCTCCTCCAGGACGGGAACCAGGAGATGGCCCACGAGGTGGCCGTCCACGTCGCCTTCACCCAGCCTGCCTTTCTCGGCCGGGACGACGTCCCCGCCGACGAGGTGGCGGCCGAGCGGGCGACCGTCGAGCAGATCAGCCGCAACGAGGGCAAGCCCGCGGCGGCGCTGCCCAAGATCGTCGAGGGTCGGATGACCGGGTGGTTCAAGGAGCGCGTCCTGCTGGAGCAGGCCTACGTGCGGGACGAGAAGCGCTCGATCGCCGACCTGCTCGGGAAGGCGACCGTCGTCCGCTTCGCCCAGGTGGTGATCGGCTCCTGAACCGGCCCCGCAGGGTCGTCCTCAAGATGTCCGGTGAGGCGTTGGCCTCGTCGGCGTCCGACGAGACCATCGACGCCGCCGTGGTCGAGCGCGTCGCCGGGGAGGTCACCGAGGCCCTGAAGAACCTTGAGCTCCAGCTGGCGGTGATGATCGGCGGCGGCAACATCTGGCGGGGCACCACCGGCGCCGGCGCCGGGATGGACCGGGCGACGTCGGACACGATGGGCATGCTGGGCACGGTGATCAACGCGCTCGCCCTCCAGGACGCCCTCGAGCACAAGGGCCAGCCGACCCGGGTGCTCACGGCCGTGCAGATGGCGGAGGTGGCGGAGCCCTACATCCGCCGGCGGGCCATCCGCCACCTGGAGAAGGGTCGGGTGGTGGTGTTCGCCGCCGGGATGGGGAACCCCTACTTCACCACCGACACCTCGGCCGCCCTGCGGGCCGCCGAGATCGAGGCCGACATCGTGATGAAGGGCACCCACGGCGGGGTCGACGGGGTCTACAGCGCCGATCCGCGCCTCGACCCCACGGCCACCCGCTTCGACGACCTCACCTTCATGGAGGTGATCTCGAAGGACCTGCGGGTGATGGACCTGACCGCCATCACCTTCTGCAAGGACAACGGCCTGCCCATCCTCGTCTTCGACGTGATGACCCCCGGCAACCTGAGCTGTGCGCTGAGCGGCGAGCAGATCGGTACGCTTGTCCGGTGATGGACGACGAGCTCGTCGGCGTGGTCGTGGAGGAGGCCCGGGACAAGATGGCCCGGGCCGCCGACCACGTCCGGGCCGAGTTCGCCAACGTCCGGACCGGCCGGGCGACCCCCGCCCTCGTCGAGCACCTGATGGTCGACTACTACGGGACCCAGACGCCGCTGCGGCAGATCGCCGGCTTCAGCGTCCCCGACGCAATGCTCCTCGTGGTGTCGCCGTACGACAAGGGCTCGCTCGGGGCGATCGAGAAGGCCATCCAGGGATCGGACCTGGGGATCAACCCGACCAACGACGGCGCGGTGATCCGGCTGTCGTTCCCCGCCCTGACCGAGGAGCGACGCAAGGAGCTGGTGAAGGTGGTGCGCCACAAGGCAGAGGAGGGCCGGGTGGCGGTCCGCAACCTGCGGCGGACCACGCGCCACGATCTGGAGGCGCTGGAGAAGGACGGTGCGTTCTCCTCCGACGAGCTCGAACGGGTCGAGAAGGACATCGAGAAGATCACGCACCAGCAGGTGGCAGCGGTCGACGAGCTCCTGGCGCACAAGGAGCAGGAGCTGCTCGAGGTCTGAGATGGAGGACGACCGCCACCAGCGACCGACTGGCCGGGTTCGCATCATCGGCGCCGAGCCGGCCGGTGCGGCGGACGACCTCGACCACGAGGGTCCCGAGGACTCGCCGGAAGACGACGGCACCACCGAGCTCCCTCACTGGACCGAGGCCCCCACCGGGCAGGTGCCGGCCGTCCTCTCCCGCCATCGCGACGAAGGGGAGGACGAGAGCCCTTGGAGCTCGATGCCCTCGCCGACCTGGCGGGAGGAGCACAGCGACTGGGCCGCCCACGAGGAGGCGTTCGACCCCTCGGTCCTCGCCGCCACCGACGAGGACGAGGGCGAGCCCGAGCGCCAGCCGTGGACCTTCGATATCGACCCGATGGCCAAGACGGCGGCCGTGCCGGTCGTGACCGACGTCAACCGTCCCGACGCCACACCTCCCGGCGCGCCACCTCCCGACGCCCCACCGACCGGCGGGCGGCCCGGCGGTGGGCGGCCCGCCGAGGTGACCGAGCGGCCCGTCGGCCAGCACGTGGCGACCGGCCCGTCCCAGGACGAGGCCTGGCTCGGCGAGGAGCCCTGGGTGGACTCCGACGACGAGGAGCCTTGGATCGAGGCCGACGAGGCGCCGCGGTGGGAGGCGCGGGACGAGGAGCGCGACGAGGAGCGGGAGGAGCCGACCGCCGCGGTCCCGGTGGCGGGCGGCCCCCTCGGCGAGCCCGCAGTGGACGACGACATCGGGGTCGGTGCCCCCGTCGGCGGTGCGGCGCCAGGGTTCCTCGACCTGCCGCCGCGCGAGGACGACAGCCCCCCACCCCGCCGGCGCGAGGTGGCCCGCCGCCGCGGTGCGGCCGGCGCGGCAGGTGCGGCCGGTGCGGCCGGTGCGGC
>JBOGGF010000036.1:0-3013 GCA_050743965.1 Acidimicrobiales bacterium | reverse complement strand
CCTCATGGGCCAGGTCGAGCGGGTGGCCGCGGCGGCGGGCCTGCCGCTGGCGGCGTTCGTCCCGCTGGCGCGGGCGGCGCTCGACGACGTGGCCGCCGTGGGCCCTCGACGGGCCCTGACCGGTCCGGCCGTCCGGGGGGACCAGGCGACCGTCGAGCGCCATGTCGCCGCGCTCGCGCCAGAGGAACGCGACGGCTACCTGGCCGGCGTCGTCCTGGCCCGGCGGCTGGTCACCACCGACCCGGTCAGGGCGGCCTGAACAGTGGTGCCCACCGCCACTACGCCCACTGCCACGGCGCCCACTGCCACGGCGCCCACTGCCGCGGCGCCCACCGCCGCGGCGCCCACGCCCGCCACTCCCCTGGTCGTCCACGCCGCCAGCGAGCTCACCCAGCTCCTCGACGCTGCCCGCCTCGCCGGGCAGACCGTCGGCCTGGTGCCGACGATGGGCGCCCTCCACGCCGGCCACCGGTCACTGGTCGAGCGGGCGGTCCGGGAGTGCGACCACGTGGCGGTCAGCGTCTTCGTCAACCCGCTGCAGTTCTCCGACGCCGAGGACCTCGCTCGCTACCCGCGCACCTTCGAGGCCGACGTGGCCGTGTGCGCCCGGGCGGGAGCAGCCACCGTGTTCGCACCGCCGGTGACCGGGATGTACCCGGACTGGCCGGCGCCCCCGGCGACGGCCGTGACCGTGGCCGGCATCACCGAGCGATGGGAGGGCGCGTCGCGACCCGGCCACTTCGACGGCGTGGCGACGGCCGTCGCCAAGCTCTTCGCCATGGCCGGGAGGTGCCGGGCGTACTTCGGCGAGAAGGACTTCCAGCAGCTGGCGGTGGTCCGGCGGATGGCGGCGGACCTCTCGTTGCCGGTCGAGGTGGTCGGCTGCCCCACTGTGCGCGAGCCGGACGGCCTGGCCCTCTCCAGTCGCAACGAGCGGCTGTCCCCCTCCGAGCGAGCCGCCGCCACCGTCCTCTCGCGGGCGCTCGCCACCGGCCGGCGAGCCGTGGCTGCGGGCGAGGACCGCCCGGCGGTGGTGGCCGAGGCGATGGCCCGGCTGATCGCCGGGGAGCCCGCCGCGCGCCTCGACTACGCCGCCGCCGTGGAGGCCGCCGACCTCCGCGTCCCCTCGATGCTCGACGCGCCCGAGCGCGTCCGGCTCCTGGTCGCCGCCCAGGTCGGCCCGGTCCGCCTCATCGACAATTGCCCGGCCCTCGACCCGTGCCCCGTGCTCGACGTCTTCCGCGCGCCCGACCCGGCCCCCGGCGACTGACCTCCGGGCACGCACCACGAAAGGCTCCCCCCGCAACATGCGACGCAGGATGATGAAGTCCAAGGTCCACCGGGCGACGGTCACGTCGGCCGACCTGCACTACGTCGGCTCCGTGAGCATCGACCCCGAGCTGATGGCGCTGGCCGACATCCTCCCGTGGGAGCAGGTGGCGGTGCTCGACATCGACAACGGGGCCCGGCTCGAGACCTACGCCATCGAGGGGGGCCAGGGCGAGATCTGCCTCAACGGCGCGGCCGCCCGCCTGGTGTCGCCGGGCGACCGGGTGATCCTCATCACCTACGCCGAGTACACCGAGGACGAGCTGCGCTCCTACGTGCCCCGTGTGGTGCACGTCGACAGGAGGAACCGGGTGGTCGACGAGGAGACCGCCCGCCTCGACGCCTCATGGTCCGACCCGCCGCCGATGGGCGACGACCTTCGCGCCGAGCGGCTCGACTCGAGCTGGCGGCTGTGACGCCACGATCCCGGCCGGTGGAGGCGGCGGGGCGACCGCCGGGGCCCTTCGACGTGCTCGTGCTCGGGAGCGGGGTGGCCGGCCTGTCGGCCGCGGTGCGGCTCGCCGGCGGTGCCCGTGCGGCCGGAACGGGTCACCGCAGGGTCGCAATCCTGACCAAGGGGGAGCTGTCGCAGTCGGCCACCCGCTGGGCCCAGGGCGGCGTGGCGGCGGTGGTGGGCGGCGACGAGGACTCGACCGACCTCCACCTGGCGGACACCCTGGCGGCGGGGGCGGGACTGTGCGACGCCGACGCGGCGCGGGTCCTCGTCGACGAGGGGCCCGGACGGGTGGAGGAGCTGATCGCCCTGGGTGCCGTGTTCGACCGGGAGGCGACCGGAACGCTCGCCCTCGCCCGGGAGGGCGGCCACTCCCGGGCCCGGGTCGTCCACGCCGGCGGGGCGGCCACCGGCGCCGAGGTCGAGCGGGCGCTGGTGGCGGCCACCCGCGCCGCGGCGGACGCCGTGCTCGAGCGGTGGTACGTGCTCGACCTGCTGGTCGAGGACGGTCGGTGCCGGGGGGTGCTCGCCCTGCCGCCCGATGCGGCCGCGGGCCCGGTGGCCGTGCGGGCCGAGCACGTGGTGCTGGCCACCGGCGGCGTTGGGCAGCTCTTCTCGGTCACCACCAACCCGAGCGAGGCCACGGGCGACGGCTTGGCCATGGCCCTGCGGGCCGGGGTGCCGGTGGCCGACGTCGAGTTCCTCCAGTTCCACCCCACGGCACTGCACCACCCGGCCATGCCCCGCCCGCTCCTATCCGAGGCGCTCCGGGGCCACGGCGCCCTGCTGCGCGACGCCGGCGGCGAGCGGTTCGTCGACGAGCTGGCGCCGCGGGACGTGGTGAGCCGGGCGATGGCCGCCCGCATGCGAGACCAGGGTGTCGACCACTTGTGGCTCGACGCCACGGGCCTGGAGCGGTTCGACATGCGCTTTCCGACCATCGCCGCGTCGCTGGCCGCCATCGGCCTCGACCCGGCCACCGACTGGCTGCCGATCGCCCCGGCGGCGCACCATCTCTCCGGCGGGGTGATGACCGACCTCTGGGGCGCCACCGCCCTTCCCGGGCTGTGGGCGGCGGGTGAGGTGGCCTGCACCGGCGTCCATGGCGCCAACCGCCTCGCCTCCAACTCGCTGCTCGAGGGGATGGTGTTCGGCGCTCGCCTGACCGAGGCGCTGGCGTCCGGCCGTGACGGGCCCACCCCCACCGGTGTGCTGCGGCCCGTCCTGGCG
>JBOGGF010000035.1:0-6957 GCA_050743965.1 Acidimicrobiales bacterium | reverse complement strand
TGCTCCAGCGTGGCGAGTTCGAGTCACGTGAGGACCTGGTGACCAAGATGCTGAGATTCATCGAGCACCACAGCGAGACGGCGAAGCCGTTCAAGTGGGTCTACGACGCCAAGGTGGCAGCATGAGTCACGTTCAACGAACTTCTGCGCGGCACCACTAGGTCTCCTCGAGCGAGAACCTGAGGCCGGTCACCTCAAGTCCCCCGAGTGGCCCTACGGGAGCCGACCGGCGGTGCCCGTGCCGAGGTGGCGGCGGCGGCCCGGACGGCGGGAGTAGATCGCCACGGCCGCCGCGGCGATCCCGATCTCGAGCAGGATCGACAAGGCGCCGATCCCCAGCAGGTGGTAGCCGACAAAGCTGCCGACGATCGAGCCGATGAGCCCGAGCAGTGCCGTAGCCAACAGACCGATCGACTGGCGCCCGGGGATCACCAAGCGGCCGAGCGCACCGACCACGAGCCCGACGAGCACCGCGCTCAGGACCGCACCTACCGCCAGACCGATGAGCGGCAGGGCGACAAAGAGTGCCACGAAGAGCAAGAGGAGCACCGCGATGATCACGACCAGAGTCTACCGGCCGCGCTGGCCGCCCGTGCGGCGCCGGCGGGCGACCGGTGGTCGGCGGCGCGATGATGGCTGGCGCCCGGCGGGCGCGGGTGCGGGCGAGCGGGAGGTGCACCACCGATGGGCTATCTGACGCAATGGTCGTTCGACCCGTTCCTCATCGTGGTGGCCCTCGTGGTGGCAGCCCACGAGCGCGGGCTCGCCCGCCTGGCGGCCCGGTCGCGGTCTGTGCGGAACCGCCAGCGCCGCCGGCGCGCCTGGCTCTTCTACGCCGGCCTTGCGCTCTTGCTCCTGGCCGTGGTCTCCCCGATCGACTACTGGGCGGACGACTACTTCTTCGTCCACATGGTCGAGCACATCCTCTTGATGTTCTTCGCTCCCATGCTCATCGTGGCGGGGGCGCCGTGGCTGCCCCTCGTCCATGCCGTTCCCGTCGGCACTCGCCGCCGCGTCGGGAGAGCCGTTCTCCTCGGCGCATGGGCGAGGCCCTTGCGGTCGGTCGGCCGGTTCTGCACCAGCGGTGCCGTCGCCGTCGTCGTGTTCAACGTGGTGATGGTCTTCTGGCACCTGCCCGGGCCGTTCGACCTGGCAGAGAACAACCAACTGATCCACATCTGGCTCATGCACGGCAGCTTCTTCGTCGCCGGAGTGGCCTTCTGGCTCCAGATCGTCCCGTCGTACCCGATCAAGCCCAAGCTGTCGGCCGTGGGCAAGATCGGGGCGATCCTCGGCACCAACGTCGTGATGACGTTCCTGGCCATGGCCCTGAGCATTCTGGCCTCGCAGTCGTGGTACCCCGTGTATGACCACCTGGTCGGCGTGCGGTTATCGCCGTTCGTCGACCAGCAGATCGGCGCGGCGATCCTGTGGGTGTGCGGTGACTTCTGGGCGCTGCCGGCCCTCGTCAAGGTCATCCGCGATGCTGTCGTCGAGGAGGGCTCGGCCAGCGCGCTGGTGGATCGCTTCTTCCACCGACCGGCCTGGGCCGTGGACGGGCAGCGGACCGGGACGGGGCCTTCCCGCTGACCCCGGGATCCTCCCGGTGAGGATCCTCCGTTGAGAAGGGGCGCGGTTACGGCCGGGCCGCGGCCGGCAGCGATCGCCGTACCGGTAGCGTCGCATTGGTGCGCAGGACGGGCACTCGGGCGGCCACGGACGGTGCTGCGGACGCGCCAGGGGAGGCCGGGCCGGGCCGAGGCCGCGGCGGCGTCCGGCGCCATCTCGACCGCCTCCCGCGGATGGTGCTCCTCGTGGCGCTCGCCGCGGTCGTATGCGGCGGGTCAATCGCGCTCGCCCTGACGGTCACTCCCGAGAGCACCGTCACTGCCGCCGGCCAGACGGTGAGCGTGGGGGCGGCGGCCCCGAGCCTGTCGTTCTCCGGCCCCGGGCAGCTCGACCTGTTCGGGCAGCAGCTGCCGACGACGGTCCGCTTCGACGGCCCGGTCCGGCCGCGCCTCGTGCTGCAGCGGATCACGATCGACAGCCAGGTGGCGTCGTTGTTCAACGCCAGCAGGCACCCGGCGGTGGCGAAGTCGCTCGGCCGCGCCCTCGCCACGGGGTGGAAGCGCTACTTCGTGTGGGAGGTCCTCGTGACGGGAGGGTGCGCCCTGGCGCTGATCGCCGCGTTCGCCGGCTGGTGGCGGGTGCCGTGGCGGCGTGTCCTGCTCCTCATGGGCGTCGGCTTGGTGCTGGTCGAGGGGGTGGACCTCGGAGCGGTCATGGTCGCTGCCTATGGCGCTCCCGCCACGCTCAGCCGGGTCGGCTCGCTCGAGTCGCTCGTCGGGCGGACTACCCTCACCATCGCTGCCGACTCCGGTGCCCCTCCGCCGCCGGCCCAGGTCGCCGTCCTGGGCGACTCGACCGCCGCCGGCCTGGGCAACCCCTTGGTGGCTGATCCGACGCCGGCCGACCGCGCCTGCGGTCGCAGCGCCGACAGCTACGCCCGGGACCTGGCGGCGGCCGACGGCTGGCAGGTCGTCAACCTCGCCTGCAGCGGCGCCACCGTGCAGCGGGGCCTTCTCGGCTCCCAGCTCGCGGGTGGGCAGACGGTGCCGGCGCAGCTGTCGGTGGCCAAGCGCGAGCAGTATCTGTCGACGGTGATCGTGAGCGTCGGCGCCAACGACGTCGGCTGGTCGGCCATGCTCCGGGCCTGCGCCGTCGCGCCCACGTGCGACAATTCCGCCTTCACCGCGTACTTCCAGCAGCAGCTGCAGTCGTTCGCCACCAACTACCTCCAGCTGCTGCAGGAGCTGGCGGCTCTGCGTGGCCATCCCCTGGTGGTGGTCAACCTCTACTACAACCCGTTCGATCCCGACGCGGCCTGCCTCGCCCATCTCGGTATGACGCACCGCAAGGAGAAGGCCGTCAGCTCGATGCTCGACGCGCTCAACGGTGTCCTGGCGAAGGGCGCGACCGGGCCGCCGTTCGTATCGGTGCAGCCGTCCTTCGCCGGCCACGCGCTGTGCGACCCCCAGCCCTACGTCCAGGGGCCCGGTGGGCAGGCGCCGTTCCACCCGACGGCGTCGGGGGAGTTGGCGATCGCCCTGGCCGACCAGCAGGCGGTCCTCTCGCACCGGGGGGCCGCTGCGGCCCACAAGGGCTGAGCCCTACGGCGGCAGCAGCCGGTACCCGGCGCCCCGCACGGTCTGGATGAGAGGAGCGAGACCGGGCCGGTTGAGCTTGCGGCGGAGGTACCCGACGTAGACGTCGACCACGTTGCTCCCCGGGTCGTAGCCGAACTCCCACACGCGGCTCAGAATGCGCGTGCGGCTGAGGACGTGGGTCGGGTTGCGCAGGAAAAGCTCGAGGAGTGCCCATTCGCGCGGAGCCAGGTCGATCCGCCGTCCGGCGCGCCAGGCCACCTTCGTCAGCAGGTCGAGCCGCAGGTCGCCGACGACCAGCTCCTGTGCCACCGGTTGGGCGCTCGGCCGCAGCGCCACCCGCATCCGGGCCAGCAGCTCCTCGAAGGCGAATGGCTTCGTGATGTAGTCGTTGGCGCCCAGTTCGAGCCCGCGCACCTTGTCGTCGACCTCCCCGCGGGCGGTGAGCATGATGACGGGCACGCCGGATCCCTTCCGGCGGAGGTGCGCCAGGACCTCCTCACCGGCGCCGTCGGGCAGGCCGAGATCGAGGAGCACCAGGTCGACGTCGTCGCCTGACGGGTCGATGTAGGCGACCGCCTGCTGCACCGAGGCGGCGACCTCGGTGACGTAGCCCTCGGCCCGCAGTCCCTTCTGCAGGAAGGAGACGATCCTGGCGTCGTCCTCGACCAGGAGCACGTTCACGGGTGCGGGTCCTCGGGCCGCCACGCCAGCTCCGGCGGCAGGACGACGCCCACCAGGGCACCGCCGAGCTGGGAGGCGCCGATGTGCACGCTCCCGCCGTGCGCCCGGGCGACGGCGTCGACGATGGCCAGGCCGAGGCCGGTGCCCGTCCCCGCGCCACCGGCGACGCGCGTGAAGCGGCCGAGCACAGCCTGGCGTTGCTCGGTCGGGATCCCGGGCCCGCCGTCCTCGACCGCCAGGACCACGCCGTTCCCTCCGGCATGCAGCGTCGCCCCGAACGAGATCGGGTCGCCTGGCGCGGTGGCCTTCACGGCATTGTCCACGACGTTGAGGAGGGCCCCCCGCAGCTTGCCCGCGTCGGCCCACACGACCACGTCGGGGACGTCGCCCATCGCCCACTGGCGTGCCGCCAGCACGACGGCGGCTTCGTAGAGGTCGCCGAGGAACGACCGCAGGTCGATCGGTTCCAGCTGGAGGAAGTCGGGCTCGATCGCCCGCCCGAGGAGGAGCAGGCTGTCGACGAGGCCCGTCATGTCCGCGAGCTCGTCGAGCACCAGGTGCACGGTCTCCTCGGTCGCCGCCCGGTCGGCGAAGCCGCTGCGCGCCAGGACCTCGAGGTGGCCGCGTGCCACGGTCAGCGGCGTGCGCAGCTGGTGCGAGACATCGGAGAGCAGGCGGCGCTGGGTCGACATGACGGCCGAGAGCCGGTCGAGCATGGCGTCGAACGTATCGGCGAGCTGGGACACCTCGTCGCCCGTGCCCGGGTCGCCGAGGCGCCGGTCGAGGTCGCCCTCCTGGATCTCCTCGGCGGCCGACGTGATGCGTCCGACGGTCCGCAGCAGGCGGCGGAGGAGGAGGTGGGCGCTCAGGCCGCCGCCGATGACGGCGACGGCGGCCTCGGCGATGGAGAGGAGCAGCACCCGGAGGCGTTGCCGCTCGTCGGCGGCGAGGCTGCTCGTGGCGACGAAGGCGCCGAGGGTGCGTCCCTTTCGCCGGATCGGGGCGGCGAGCACTTCCTGGTCGACGTGGTCGACCCGGCGGACGCTGAGCACGGTGCTGGCCGGCGGCCGGGCGATCCATCTGGCCACGTCCGGGTCTTCGGCCAGGCGGCGGGTGCCGGCCGTGCCCACGAGCCCATGCCCGTGCACGGCGATGAGCAGCGCGTCACCCGACGGGAGGCTGTGGGACCGCAGGTACTGCTGAGAGAAGGAGAAGAGGTCCTGGTTCGCGACCGTCGACCGAGACGCCGCGCCGGCGAACGACCGCAGCTGGCCGCTCAGGGCGTCGGCTGCCACCGACTGGTAGCTGCCCGAGAATTGGTGCACCAGCGCCACCACGACGATGCTGAGCACGGCGGCGAGGACGCTCGTCTGGAAGGCGGCGAGGCGCAGGGCCGTCCCCGCGCGCCGTCGCCGGCGCTCGCCTGGTGCGCCGCGGCCGGCTCCGGTCTCACCGGTGTGGCGGGCCTGAGGCGGACCGGCCGCGACCGCCGGTGTGGCGACGCCGACCGGGCGTGCCACGGGCGGGATCGTCGGCCGGGTTGGGTCGGTGAGCTCGCTGCGCATCGGCGCTTCCGCGCTCAGTCGCCCTCGCTGTGCGGTCGCCCGCCGCCACCGACCCCGGAGGCTCCCGACCCACCCGACCCATCCGCTTCCCACTCGCCGTCGCCCGGGGGAGCAGCCTCCCCGCTGGGCTGGCCCGACCCTCTGCCGCCCCACTGGTTCCGGCCTGTTGGCTGGTCGTGGCCCGTACCGGCCTCCGGCACGTCACCCTGGCCCGGCCCGTCACCGTGGCCCGTACCGGCCTCCGGCACGTCACCCTGGCCCGGCACGTCACCCTGGCCCGGCCCGCCACCCTGGTCCGGGTCGCCGGTCTGGATCCGGTCCGGGTCCGAGTCCGCGGCGATCGTGCCCTGTTCCTGGTGCGGCGCGGCGTCGTCGGCCGGGGTCGGCGACGCCGGTGGTGACGTGGTGGGACCCGGTGTGGTGGCGCCGGATGCCGGCTTCGACGGCGACGCCTCGGGAGGTCCGGCGGTGGTCGGTGAGGCCGAGGCCGGGGCCGGCGGTGCGGACGTGGCGCCGGCGTGCGGCGTGGTAGCGGGCGAAGGCTGGACGACGACCTTGGGCGGTGCCGTCACCACCGTCACCGTGGCCGCCGCCCGAACCGGTGCCGCTGGTGGCGTCCGGGAGGGAGATGGCGTCGTCACCGGGACGATCGGGAGCGCCGCCGGGACCGGCAGGCCGCTCGTGCCATGGGAAGCGCCGGACGGGAGCTCCGTGATGACGCCCGGGCGAAGGAGCACGGCCCCGGGCAAGGCGATGCCCACCCCACCGCCGAGCGTCAGGGCGACACCGACCACGACCGCGGCACCAATTCCTGCCGCGGTCCAGACGGCCCACCGCTCACGCAGCGGGACACGGCTCCGCCGGCTCTCCGAGCGGACCCCCAAAGCCCGCCGGAGCGCCTTCCCCCCCAGAGGGCTCCCCATCACCCACCATTCTGCCGCCATCGGCGTCGTCGTGCGAGTGGCCGCGCCCCGATGCCCCGCGGGACGGGCGTAGCGCACGGCCGCGTGGCAGGGGACGCCCGGCAGCGCGCGTCGCCGCGCGGCGCCGCGGGGCCGCCGCGGTGGGGCGGCCGGAGGCTCTCAGTGGTGGCTCAGTGCCGCCACAGGACGCTCGGCTCGAGCGCGGGGCTGAGGCGGAGGCTGCCGTCGTCGGTGACCCAACAGGCCGCCAGGCGCCGCCGTCCGGCGGCCTCCGCGATCGCCGAGGCGCCGGCGAGTAGGAGGACGCGGCTCCACACCGCAGTGGTGACCGGGTCCGGGCCGAGAACGGTGACGGAGAGGAGCCCCCCTCCGGTGAGCTGCCCGGACGCCCGGACTGCGTGGGCGGAGGCGGTGGCGCAGGCGGCGTCGGACAGCGCCAGGACGGCGAGGGGAGAGGGCGCGCCGATCTCGAGCGGGTCGTGGACTCCGATCCGCCACGGGGCGCCGTCGGGCCCGCGCCCGGCGCCGTAGCAGTCGCCGCCCACCTCCAGGAGGTGATGCGTGCCCTTCAGGGCTCGGCTGGCCCAGCGCAGGGCGAGGCCGCGGGCGATCCCGTCGAGGT
>JBOGGF010000034.1:0-1923 GCA_050743965.1 Acidimicrobiales bacterium | reverse complement strand
TTACTCGATCATGCCACCGTAACCGCTCAACTTATTGGGCCACGACCCCTAATCGCCCCATGTCGGTTCCCCGGGTCACCCGTTGGTTCTTCCGCGCTCGTTGAATCGATGTTACGACGGACTGACGGTGCCGGTCGAAGATGAGGTGACTCGGTCGTCATCGTGCGAGACCGTTCTCGCGTGCATAGCGGGCTGCTGCATTCCGGTCGAAGGCCCCGGTCTTGGAGAAGATGCGGTTGATGTGGCTCTTCACCGTGTTGATGCTCAGGTAGAGCTGCTCTGCGATGTCAGGATTGCTCATCCCGCGGGTGATCATCGACAGGATCTCTGCTTCTCTTCTGGTGAGGCCGTCGGGGAGATCGTCGGGAAGCTCTGTGGCCGGTTCGTCTTGGGGAGCACCGCGCACCACAGCGTTCGCGCGCGGGGCGCGGATCGGGGTCTTGATGATCCTGATGGTTTCCGCGGCGAACACGGCGTCGAAGGAAGCGGTGAACTTGGTGTCGCGATCTCGGATGAGGAACTTGACCATCGGGTGCTCGCCGAGCTCCATGCAGAGGTTGCGGCCTGCTGGGTCACCCAGCCAGCGACAGGGTTGGCGGTGACGCCTGCGACCCGCACGAGCCGGCTGGCGTGATGGATGAAGATGAGCACATAGAGCCTGCGAAGGAGCACGGTGTCGACATGGAGAAGTCACAGGCAACGAGCCCCTTCGCCTGTGCTGAGAGGAACTCAGCCCAGGTCGGCCCTGACCGTCGTGGTGAGGGCTCGATGCCGTGGCGCTGCAAGGTCGCCCAAACGCTTGACGGCGCGATCGTGATGCCCATGGTGGTGAGTTCGCCGTGGATCCGCCGGCAGCCCCATTCGGGGTTCTCCTTGGCCAACCTCAGGACGAGTGCAACGGTTCCTTTCGGAGTGGCTGGCCGCCCGGGTCGGCCGTGCGGGTAGGTCCAGCGCTTGGCGACGAGATGGCGCTGCCAGCGCAGCAGCGTTGCCGGCTGGACGAAGATGCGTCCGAGGCGATGGCGCGGGAGCAGCCGCGCCAAGGCAGCCAGCAGGGCACGGTCGGCGGGCTGCAGCACGGGACGGTGAACCTGGCGTCGGAAAACCGCCACCTCGTGGCGGAGCAGGATGACCTCGATCGCGAGGTCCTTGTCGGTACGACAAGCCAGCCGGATGACCTGGAGGACGCGGCAGAACGCCCGGTAGAGGAACGAGAGAGACATCGCCGGATGCTCGCCGCATCGGTCGCGTGGCGTCAATGTCCAGGCCAGGGTCCATAGATGGCCATCTCGGCACCCACAGGCGCGTTTGGTGGAGCTGCAGACGAAGTGCTCCTTGCCCGTAGCGTATTGTAATACTGTGTAGGTGTGCGTCGGGTGGATTGGAGCAAGCGTGCCGAATACGTGCGCTCGCGCCACGGTGTGGAGTCAGCATGGGCCGACGAGGCTTCGACGAGGACCACGCGGTGTGGCTTGTCCCAGACCCGGCAAGCCGGAGCGGTCACTCGGTGAGGGTGATCGGCTACTCGACGTCGGCTCGGGAGGTGCTCACCGTGACTCTGGTTGACGCTGATGTCGATGTGGAGGAGCGACCCGATGGCGAATGGTGGGGGAGCAACGCCTGGATGGCGAGCGCCCCAGACCGACGTCTCTATGGGAGGGAGGACTGACCGTGAGTAAGAAGATCGACGAGGTGCTGGCCGAGGAGGGCGCGGCGGCCGAGAACTACGAGACCCCCGACGCGCTGCCAGAGCGCGTCAGGGTCAGCCGACCCAGCTTAGGACGGCCCACCGTGGTCTCGGTACGGCTGTCGGCGACCGAGCACACTCGGCTGCAGCGCGCTGCCGAGAACGCCAACCTTCCCGTCTCGACGCTGATCCGCGTCTGGGCGCTCGATCGGCTGCGTGCCGAGGAAGAGGGAGGT
>JBOGGF010000033.1:0-2542 GCA_050743965.1 Acidimicrobiales bacterium | reverse complement strand
TGCTCCAGCGTGGCGAGTTCGAGTCACGTGAGGACCTGGTGACCAAGATGCTGAGATTCATCGAGCACCACAGCGAGACGGCGAAGCCGTTCAAGTGGGTCTACGACGCCAAGGTGGCAGCATGAGTTACGTTCAACGGACTTCTGCGCGGCACCACTAGAGGTGGCCGATCGCTTCACCGCCGCCTGGGAGCAGCTTTCGGGCGAGCGCTACCACCCGTGGGCCGAGTCGTCACCATCGTCGGTTTTCTCGACGGGCTGCGCGACGATCCGGGGTCCGACCGCTTCACCATGGAGGAAGCGCTGGCCCGAGCGGTGGCCGAGCTGGGCCCAGCCCCTTGACTTCGTACCTTGGTACAGGGTTTACCCTGGCTCCATGCGCAGCGCAGAGGTGGCATCCGAGGCCGGTGTCAACGTCCAGACTCTCCGCTATTACGAACGGCGAGGCCTGCTCGCCGAGCCCGAGCGCCTCGACTCCGGCTACCGCGCCTACGGGCCCGAGGCAGTCCGAGTCGTTCGCTTCGTCAAACGCGCTCAGGGCCTCGGGTTCAGCTTGGAGGAGATCGAGTCGCTGCTGGTACTGGCCGCGGGCGGCCCCGCGAGCTGTGCCGGCGCCGGAGAGTTGGCGACGGAGAAGATCGCCCAGCTCGACGACAAGATCTCCAGCCTGATCACCATGCGCGGCTCGCTCCGGAGGCTCGCCGAGACTTGCGCCCGGCCCCAGTCGCACCGGGAGTGCCCGCTGCTGCACGCCATGGAGGACGAGCCGACCGAGGGATCCGCCGATGCCTGCTGAGTCCTCCTGCACCTGTACCGATGCGGGCTTCATCGCCCGCTTCGACGGCCAGCACCTCTTTCCCCACCTGGTGCGACTCCTGGCCCGGGGCCGACCGTTGCCCCTCGAAGAGGTCGCCAGCGCGGCCGACGAGCCGGTTGCTCGCATCCGGTCCTTCTTCGGTTCCCAGCGCGCAACGGAGTGGGACGACCAGGGACGCCTGGTCGGCTTCGGCCTCACGCTCAGGCAGTCGCCGCACCGCTTCGTGGTCGGTGATCAGGATCTCTACACCTGGTGCGCGACCGACACCTTCCTGTTCACCGTCATCCTCGGTCGCCACGCCACCGTCCGTTCCCGTTGCCCGGCCACCGGCCAGGCGGTGCACCTCGAGCTCTCCCCCGATGGCCCGCGCCGCGTCGACCCATCCGAGGTCGTCGTCTCCCAGATCACCGCGGCCAGCGAGGCCGACGACTTCCGCTCCGTCGTGTGCGACCACGGCCACTTTTTCGTCTCCGCCGAGCACGCCCAGTCGTGGGCAGGCGAACACCCCGACGGACTAGTGCTCGGCGTCACGCCGCGTTCGACTCGGACCGAGCGACCTGCGTGAACCTCGGGTGGGTGGCGCCCAAAGTGACAGAGCCATGACCGCGCCGAGCACCGTCGCAGCAGGGGTGACCGACCGCCATCTGACGTCGGAGGTCCACATCCAGATCCTGCGAGTGCCGGATTGCCCTATCGTCGGACAGCTCAGAGCCCTCATCGACCGCGTTCTCGCCCGCAGCGGCCTCTGCGCTGACATCGAGGAGATCGACGGTCCCTATCCGTCGCCCACCCTCTTGATCGATGGCGCCGACGTCACCGGACGCCGAGTCCACCTCTCTGCGTCATGTCGGCTCGACCTCCCAAGTGAGCAGCAGATCGCTGCCGCGTTGACGCCGTCGACGAACACAACGACCATCGGAGGCTGACGTGGCGAACACCAGGACGGCCAAACATCCCGGACAAGAACGTCCCGGCAGCCCCATGTCCGCACCCTCCTGCGGTCCCCGGGCGTTGTGCGGCTGGTCGCCCCCGTCGCTTCCCGACGACACGTCGCTCAAGCGACGCGTCGACCCCCTCCTCGTAGGCAGCCGGCCGGCGCTGGCCGTTGTCGTCGTGGTCGTGGCGCTCCTCAACGTCGCCCCACACCTCCCGACGCGAGCGGGCTTGGCAGTTGACGGGCTCGCTGCGCTCGGTGCCGGTGCCTGGTGCTCACTCAACTACTGGCGCTGCCGCCACGCCCATTGCCTGGTAACGGGTACCGGATGGCTCGTCCTGAGCATCTTCCTCTTCGCCGAGTCGGCCATCGGTCACAGCGTCATCGGTGGCTACGAGCAACCCGTCTTCCTCGGTATCCTGGCGGCCGGGTTGATCTTCGAGGCCTGCTGGTTCCTCAGCCGTAGCACCAATACGGTGACCCCGAGTAGGCGCCAGCTCCACTGACCACGCCGTGCGCGCTCGCACGAGGCGAGCTGCCGCCGTTTGAACAATTGGCGCTTCCGGAAATTTCGCGGGTAGCCCAGCTCAGGCCGTCGAGGGATTGAGGTCGAGGCCGCCGAGGTGGAAGAAGATCGCCGTCTTGAAGTGCTCGCGGTTGCGTGTGGGTGCCGAGAATGCCATCGATGGCCTGCGACCAGCACTTTGACGCCTGGACCCAGGTGAGGAGAGCATCCAGCGATGACCCTCTCGTACCTCTACCGGGCGTTCTGCCGCGTCCTCCAGTTGATCC
>JBOGGF010000032.1:0-3179 GCA_050743965.1 Acidimicrobiales bacterium | reverse complement strand
GCGCTCGCGACGCCCACGGACGGCCCCATTGGTTACATCTCGGGTGCCATAGCCCATCTCACCCCCCGGCGGTGGTCTGTCGACGCTCGATCAGGCCGACCGGCTACCCGGCTGCAATATCAGGGTCAGTGTCGTGCGGCCGGATCATGTACCGGCCTTCGAGCTGCTCCCCTGAGGACGTCCACGAGGGCACCCAACCCGTCCCGCACCTCTCGCGAGTGCGAATACGAGAGGCGCAACCCCACCAATCAAGCCGAGGTGGTCGCTAGCCGACGGCGAGGACGAGCTTGCCCGTCGCAGAGCGATCGGCGAAGCGTCGATGGGCCTCAGCCACCTCGGCGAGCGGGAACACGCCGGTCACCCCGAGATCGAGCACGCCGTCGGCGACGAGGCCGACGGCCTCCTCGAAGGCCGGCCGCAAGAGCATGGGGTCGTACACGCTCAGTTGGCCCGCCGAGTAACCCACGTAGGCGACGCAGTGTGCCCGCATCCACTCGCCGTCGGGCGCCGCCTCCGGCTCGCGCGAGACGTTCGAGTAGTTCACGAGCCGGCCGAACGGCGCGAGCAGGTCGAAGGACGCCGACCGCACAGCGCCACCGAGCGGGTCGAGCACGACGTCCACGCCGCGCCCGCCGGTCGCCTCGCGCACCCCGTCGACGAACGTGTCGTAGGTGAAAACCTCGGCGAAGCCGTAACGGCGGGCGAACGGGATCTTGTCCTCGCTGCCGACGGTGCCCAGGAGAGGGCGCAGACCGAAGTGGGTTGCGAGCTGCGCGGCGACGGTGCCCACGCCCCCGGCCGCGCTGTGCAGCAGCGCCGTCTCGTCCGGCTGCAGCCAGGCCACCCGGCGGAGCAGCATGATCGCCAGTGGTACGGCAACGAGCATCGCGCCCGACTCGGGGCGGTCCAGCAGCCCCTCGGGCAGCTCGACGGTGAGAGCCGCCAGCGCGGTCGCCACGTCGGCGTGCGCGCTGCCGCGGGTGAGGGCGGCGACGGGCTGGCCGATCCGAAGGCCTTCGACACCCTCACCCAGCTGTCGGACGGTGCCCGACACCTCGACACCGGGCACGAACGGCACTCGACCGAGCCCGTCGCCGATGCGGTTGCGCACGTCAGTGAAGTTGACGCTGGCGAACCGGACGTCGATCGAGACCTGTCCTGGGCCCGGCTCGGGAGCGGGACGCTCCTGCAGCGTGAGCACCTCCGGTCCGCCGTACTCCTCGACCACCACTGCCTGCATGCCGTGTCCCCTCGTCCATCGCGTCCGACGCCGGGCGCGCCCGTCAGGCCGGGGTGTCCCCGGGCACCACGTCCTCCGTCCGAGGCTTCCGGCGCATCGCTAGCCAACCGACCCGGGGCCCGGCTGGAGTCGCTTCTTCGCCTCCTCGTAGAGGTCCGCCGGCAGCGCGCCCTTCTCCACGATGGCCAGATTGGACCGGAGGTGTTCGATGTTGGAAGTCCCGACGATGGTGCTCGACAGCGCCGGGTGGCTGATGGTGAAGCGCAGCACGAGCTCGAAGCGGCTCATGCCGTCCAGCACCTCGTCGATGCCGGATCCGTCCCACCGGCGTCGCCCTTCCCCCGGAGGCATCCCGAGCGGGTCCCGTTGCCATGCCTTGTCCTCGGCGGCCGCGCCGCGGGCGGAGCCGCCACGAATGAGCGTTCCGGCTCCGGCGTCGGCGGCCGCGGTGATCAGGTCCTCGTGCTCGCGCTGGACCGCCGAGTAGGGCACCTGGAAGACGTCGAAGACGCCCATCGAGATGTGGTCGGAGAGGTTGGGCGACGTCCCGGACATCCCGAGGAACCGCACCTTCCCCTCGGACCGCAATTCCTGCATCGCCTCGACCGTCCCATCCGCCTCCATCTGGGACCGGCTCGGCGACATGTGCACCTGCAAGAGGTCCAGCCGGTCGGTCGCAAGCCGGCGAAGGCTCTGCTCGATGCCGGCACGGATGTTGTCGGGTCGCCAGTCGTGCTGGTAGGGCCCGGTCTCGCCTGCCGCCGGATCCAGGCTGCAGCCGCACTTCGAACAGAGGAAGTACTCGTCGCGCCGTGCCGCCAACGTACGGCCGATGACCTCCTCACTGACCCCGTAGTCGACCGACGTGTCGATGAGGTTGATGCCGGAATCGAGGACCGCGTTCATGAGGGCGGCGGCGTGGTCGTCGTCGAGCGCCGGCACCCTGGGCGGTCCCCGCAGCTCCATCCCGCCGAACCCGAGGGTGGTGACGGCGACGCCGGTCCGGCCGAGGGTGCGGGTCTCCATGGCCACAACGTAGACGCCAAGGAGCGCCAGGACCATCACGGCGCCCGTCTCCCGGCCGCTCCCCGACCGCCACCATCACACCCGTGCCTGTTCTGCCTGGCACCAGCACGCTGTACCCTCACGAGGTTGACGCCGGAAGACCTCACCAACCTCGCGCACCTGCGCCGGGCCCGTGATCTGATGGACCGCGAGTACGGGTGCACGCTCGACCTCGCCGCGCTCGCCAGCGCGGCGTTGATGTCGACCGCGCACTTCTCGCGGCAGTTCCGCGCGGCCTACGGCGAGACGCCCTACGCCTACTTGATGACTCGGCGGATAGAGCGGGCGAAGGCGCTGCTGCGCCGCGGCGACCTGTCGGTCACCGAGGTGTGCATGGCGGTCGGGTGCTCCTCGCTCGGCTCGTTCAGCGCACGCTTCAGCCAAATGGTGGGCGAGGCGCCGACGGCCTACCGGGCCCGTGACCACGGCGCGCTCGCTGGCGTGACGGGCTGCGTCGCCAAGGACCTCACCCGCCCGAGCCGCAAGACGAGCAGGATCGGAGAAGCGCGCTGGGCGCTGGCTCCCTAACGTTGGGGCATGGACCTCACCCTTTCCACTTGCTTCGTCCTCGTCCACGACCCCGACCTCGCGCTGGCCTTCTACCGCGACGCACTCGGGCTCGAACTGCGCAACGACGTCGCTCGCGAAGGCTTCCGCTGGGTCACCGTCGGCGCCGCCTCCCAGCCCGGCGTCTCGATCGTCCTGACGAATTACCTGAATGGCAGCCCCGCCGACGGCGACGCGCTTGCCGCCCTCGTGGCCAAGGGCGCCCTCAACGGCGTCCACTTCCACACCGACGACCTCGGCGCCACGTTCGAGATGGTGCGCGCCGCGGGCGCCGAGATCGTGCAGGAGCCGACCGAGCAGCCGTGGG
>JBOGGF010000031.1:0-2681 GCA_050743965.1 Acidimicrobiales bacterium | reverse complement strand
TCTGAGGCCACAGCGTCGACCCGGCCGTTGGCGGGGTCATGCCGGCGCCCAGCCGGCCGGTCCAAGCCATCCCGGAGACGGCCGAGCATTCGACCTGACTGCTCGGCCGCGGTCCGGGCGGGGCGGGCCTGGTCGACGAGTCGATCCCAGCGGCGCTGATTGCGCTCGCGGTCGGCTTGCAGCCGGGCGACGATGCTCTCGGTGCCGGCAACGACCTGCTGCAGCCGGACGGTCTCCGGCGCAGTGAGCATGTCGAGCCGCTCCCCGGCTGCCTCGGCGGCGGCGGTCGCGTCGGGGAGCTGTCGGGCGGCCTGACGCCGGTCCCGGCTCCGCTGGGCACCTCGGGCCGCCTCCTCGAATCGGCTGACCGTGGCGGTCGCCCACCGGTGCTCGTCGGCCGCCTCGCCAATGACGGTCCCTCGGTAGACGCCCGTGCCGGCGGGTAGGTGGGCGAGCGCCCGCTGCGTCTGGGAGAGCGCTGCCCGGGCGTCGGCAAGCTCGGCCGGCGGCTGGGGACGAGGGGCGCCGTCGGCGGCTCGAGTAGTGGTGAGGTTGCGGGCGTGGGCGACGGCGACAACGCGGTCCCTCTGGGCGGTGGTAAGCCGGGCGGCGTCCTCTCGGCTGAGCTGGTGGGGGTCGGGGAGGCCGGTGTCGATGGCCCAGACAGGGGTGCGCCGGGTGTTCCAGTCCCGCCCCAGGTCCTCGGCAGCCTGGTCAAGGTCGTCGGCGACGACGTAGGCGGTGGAGGCGAGTCGGGCTCGGCTCATGGCCACATACGCCAGCTCCCGACCGCCACCGTCAGCAAAGAGGTGGGCGCGGTCGACGGTGGCGCCTTGGGCTCGGTGGACGGTGGTGGCGTACCCGTAGCCGAGCCGGTCGGGGCCGAACTGGTCGCCGGCGAGGGTCACCAGCCGGCCCTCGTCAACCGTGAGAGTGAGGGTCCGGTTTGCGAGGTCGACGCTCGTGATGGTGGCTCGCTGGGAGGTGACGAGTCCGGCGTGGCGGTCGGGAGCGAGGGCCACAACGTGGTCGCCGGCCCGGTAGGCGGCGCCGTCGGGGGTGCTGAGCTCGGGGCCGGTGAGCCGTCCGCTGGCGGTCATCCAGGCTCGGGCGGCGGTGTTGAGCTCGGCCACGTTCGCACGCCGCCACGCCAACAATGCCGTGTCGGCGCCGGCGGCAGTATCGGCCGACCAGGCGTCCACCGCCGCTTGGAGCGCCTCTCGGCGGTCCGGTGTCGGCCGGATGCGGTCGTGGGCGCCATACCAGGCGATCGCAGCGGTGACATCGCCGTCGCGCAGCTGGTCGAGAGCCCGCCGTTCGTCGCGGTCGGCCTGCCGGCGGTTCTGGTTGAGGCGGTGCACGGCATCGGGGTGGCGAGCCACCATGGCGGCGAGAGCGCCGCCGGGGCCGACCGGGGACAGCTGGCGGTGGTCGCCCACCGCGATCAGCTTGGCCCCGGCCACCTGCACGTGGGCCAGGAGGCGGGCCAGGTCGATGTCGTCGGTCATGCCGACCTCGTCCAAGATCACCACGCTGCGCTCCCCCAGACGGCGCTCGCCCCGGGCGAGCTGCCCGGCCAAGGCGGCCAAGGTCGACGACTGGGCGAGGCCGGCGGCGGCGCCCAGGGTCCGGGCGGCTTGGCCGGCCGTTGACGCTCCGATCACCTCAAAGCCGGAGGTCTCGTACGCCTGGGCGACGGCGGCGAGCATGGTGGTCTTGCCCGCCCCCGCCACCCCCACGACCAGCTCCGCCCCCCGCCCAGAGGTGCAGATCGCCTCCGCCGCAGCTCGTTGCTCGCTGCTCAACCCACCCACTGCGGCGCCGGCCTGCGCGATCGCTGCCGCCGCAGTCTCGGGTCCGCAGGTGGGGGCGTCGGTGCGGGTGAGGTGGTGCTCCAGGCTGTCCGCGATGGCCCCCTCGGCGGCCAGGACCGAGGCCAGGGAGTAGGCCGGTTCGATCGCCCCGGCCACCCCGAGGAGGGGGACGACGGCGGGGTCGGCGACGGCCCGGGCGACGAGAGCGTCGAGGGCCCGGGGGTCCCAGCCGTACAGGTTAGGGGCGAGAGCGACGACCAGGTGGCGGCGGGCGAACACCTTCCGCCGGGCCAGGTCACCGTCGCCGACGAGCGCGTCGGTGAGGATGCGGCGGACCTCCCACACACTCGGACGGCCGGCGATCCGGGTCCCTGACGCAGCCTGGACCGACGCCAGGAGCCGGTCGGGTGGCCAGCCGGCGGCGGCCAGCTCGGCCCGCCACCGTCCCACCAGCTCTCCCTCCGAGCGGTGTTCCTTTGCCGTCCTGGTGGTCCGGGCTGCCACCCCTCTGGCCCGGTAGCTGGTGTCGCCCCGGACCTCTACGGCGGCCGTGATCTCCGCCGCCCGCTTCGAGTGCATGTCGAGGATGTCGTCGGGGATGCCGGCGATCCGCCAGTGGCCCAGGCGGCCCGAGGGGCCGGGGTCAGCCTCGATCCCATACCCCAACTCGACAGCCCGGTGGGCGGCGGCGACCCGGCCAGCCATGGTCGCCGCGTGCAGGTGCTCGCGCCACAACGATGTGTTGGCCGCCTTCCACCCGCCGGTCTCGTCGGCCATCTCGACCACGTTGGCCAGCAGCACGTGATCGTGGGGACAAGGGTCGCCGGCCCGAGACGTGGCGTGGCGGGTGTGGGCGAAGATGATGCC
>JBOGGF010000030.1:0-6708 GCA_050743965.1 Acidimicrobiales bacterium | reverse complement strand
CATCTGCCGGTCCCCCATGGCGGAGGTGGTGCTCCGAGAACTGGCGGCGCGTCGGGCGCTCGACGGCGGCACCCTGGCCGACCGTCTCCACATCACCAGCGCCGGCACCGGCCATTGGCACGTGGGCGAGCAGATGGACCCCCGGGCACGCGCCGCTCTCGAGGCCCGGGGCTACCGCGACCATGACCACGTCGCCCGCCAACTGGACCGCGGGGACGCCGGCGGGCTGGACCTGGTCGTCGCCCTCGACCGCTCGCACCTGGTGCCCGGGGGCGTGCTCCTGCGCAGCTTCGGGCTCCACGTCGGTGGGCTCCACGTCGGTGGGCTCCACGTCGGTGGGCTCGACGTCGACGCGGACGACGTCGGCGGCCACGACGTCCCCGACCCTTACTACGGGGACGAGGCGGGGTTCGCCGAGTGCCTCGCCGTCATCGAGCGCGGCTGCCAGGGCCTCGTCGACTGGTTGGCCCAACGGCTGGCGTGACGTTCGTCAAGCGCCGTCCTGACGCCCCGCCGGGCTTCTTCGCCGTCGAGGCGGCCGGGCTCCGCTGGTTGGCCGAGGCCCGGACCGTTCCCGTCCCCGAGGTGCTGGCCGTCGACGAGCGGTCGATCACCCTGGCTCGGGTGCCGGCGGGGCGGTCCACGGCGGTGGGCGCCGAGCGCTTCGGTCGGGGGCTGGCCGACCTCCACGCCACCGGCGCGGCCGCGTTCGGCGCCCCCTGGCCCGGCTTCATCGGGCCGCTCCCGATGGACAACACCCCGTCGCCGGCGTGGCCAGCCTTCTACGCCGAGCGCCGGGTGCTGCCGTTCCTGCGGGCGGCGGTCGACGCCGGGTCCGTCGACGCGGCGGGGGCGGCCCGCATCGAGCGGGCCCTCGACCGGCTGTCCAGCCTGCCCGGCGCCGACGAGCCGCCAGCGCGCCTGCACGGCGACCTGTGGAGCGGCAACCTCCTGTGGGACGCCGAGGGCACGGGGTGGATCGTCGACCCGGCGGCGCACGGCGGCCACCGCGAGACCGACCTCGCAATGCTGTCGCTGTTCGGGCTGCCCCACCTCGAGCGTGTCGTCGCTGCCTACGACGAGCAGCGGCCGCTAGCCACCGGCTGGCGAGAGCGGGTGGGACTGCACCAGTTGCACCCGCTGCTGGTGCACGCCGTGCTCTTCGGCGGCGCCTACGGCACCCGGGCGGCCGCCGTCGCGGGCTGATCGGTCTCGGCGTTCTCTGCGTTCTCGGCCGTCTCGGCGGCAACGACCGGGAAGCCCTCGCCCGACGGCCCAACTACCAGCGTCCCAACGCCCAGCGTCCCTACGCCCAGCGTCCCAACGCCCAGCGGCGCCTCGTTCGGCGGTGCCTCGTTCGGCGAACACTCGCGCGGCGGCGCAACGGCCAGCGGAGCCTCGGTGCCGATCGTCCGGCGGAGCGGGACCTCGGGCAGGAGCCAGCTGAGGAGGAAGGCGGCGGCGGCGATCGGCACCCCGATCGGGAACACCTGCTCGACCGTGGTGGCGACGCCGTGCACCAGGCTGGCGTGGACCTGCGGCGGGAGCTTGGCCAGCAGAGACGGGTTGTCCATCTGGCTCACGTCGCCGGGCGGGAGGGCGGCCCCCCTTGCGCGTGGCGCAGGTTGCCGGTGAGGAGGTTGGAGAAGGTCGCCCCGAACACCGCGGTGCCAAAGGACCCGCCGATCATGCGGAAGAACGACGACCCTGACGTCGCCGTGCCCAGCAGCTCGTACGGGACGGCGTTCTGGACGGCGACCACGAGCACCTGCATCACGAGCCCGAGACCCAGCCCGAAGATGGCCATGTAGGCGGCCGTCATCCAGGCGCCGCTCGAGATGCCGATGAGCGACATGAGGTAGAGACCGAGGGCCATGAGGGCCGTCCCGACCACCGGGAAGACCACCGTCGACGACAGGAAGTACGCGGTCACGACCCAGGTCAGGTGGGACGCCGATCACCACCAGCACCCGCCGGTGCGTCAGTGTCCCGCTCACGGTACCGCCTCCATCTCCTCGGTCAAGATCTCCAGCGCCTCGAGCAGCGCCGCCGTCCGCTCCGGCCCCATCCGTTCGATCGCCCGGCGCAGGGGTGCCGCCCTGGCCTCCAGCACGGCCGTGCTCTCGGCCCGGTGCTCGGGCGCGATGGACACCACCGTGCGCCGGTGGTCGGCGTCGTCCTCCCGCCGCTCGACCAGCCCCGCCTCCGCCAGCTGGCTGACGAGGAGGCTGGCCGTGGTGAGGGCCAGTCCCTCCCGGCGGGCCAGATCGGACACGCTGAGCGGCCCCTCGATGGCCACGACGGCGAGGGCGCCCAGGTGCCGTGGGGCCAGCTCGCCCTGCTCGACCAGCTCGCGCACCTTGGACGGGACCGCGCGCTCGCCCCGGGGGCCACGGAGCAGGCGCTTGAGCGCCAGCAGGAGCCGTATCGCCGGGTCGCGAGCCATGCTTCTATATTAGAACAGTTTTGGATCCAAAAGTAACTGGCGGGCCGCCTGGTACCATGGCCATCTGGGCGTGCCGGGAAGACTGGTCGGCGACCGAGATCGCCATGCCTCCCGACACCCCCCACCACCCGACCGGACCCGCAGTTCCCGAGCCGCCCGCCGCCGGGCCGCGGGTCCCGAGCTGGCGGCCCGAGGCGTGGACCGGCGTCGTGGTCCGGCTGGTGTCGACCGAGGCGGCCGGCGGTGTCGCCATGACGGCGGCGGTCGTGGTCGCCCTCGTATGGTCCAACCTCGGCGGCTCCTACGGAGCGGTGTGGAGCCACCCGCTGCACTGGTTCGCCGCGCCGGGCCTCGGCACCGTCCGGGGGTGGGTGAACAACGCGCTGATGACGCTGTTCTTCCTCGGCGTGGGGCTCGAGATCGGCCGGGAGCGGGCGAGCGGCTCGCTGCAGGGCGCGCGCAACGCCGTCCTTCCGGTGGTCGCCGCCACCGGGGGGATGATCGGCGCCGCGCTGGCGTACCTCGCAACCGTCGCCGCCACCGGCACGTGGTCGGTGGCGCGGGGCTGGGGCGTCCCGATGGCGACCGACGTGGCCTTCACCCTGGGGGCGATGGCGCTCCTCGGGCGGCGGGTGCCCCCGGCGCTGCGCGTCTTCGTCCTGGCGCTGGCGGTGGCCGACGACGTGGGCTCCGTCGTGGTGCTGGCGTTCGTGTCCTCGACCCACCTCCGGCCGTGGGCTCTGGGGGCGGCGTTGGCCGTCCTCGTCCTGACCGTGCTCCTCCGTCGCCGGGTGCCGGTGGCCTGGTGGCCGTACCTGCTGGCACTGGCGGCCGAGTGGTTCCTCCTGGCCGAAGCCGGGGTGGACCCCACGCTGGCGGGTGCCTTCGTCGGCATCGCCGTGCCCTGCGCCGCCGCCGGTCGACCGTCCGCGTCGGGACGGCTCGAGCGACCCGTGGCACCGCTGTCCATCATCGGCGTGCTCCCCGTCTTCGTCCTTGCCAACGCCGGCGTGGCCTTCGCCGGCTTCGTCCTCGGACATGGAGCACGCGGCGTCCTGATCGGGATCCTCGTGGCCCGCCTGGTCGGCAAGACCGGTGGGATCGCCCTGGCCGCCGCCCTCGTCGTCCGGTTCAGCATCCTCGAGCTGCCGTCGGGGGTGCACTGGCGCCAGCTCGTCGGGGCGGCGGCGTTGTGCGGCATGGGCTTCACCGTCCCGCTGCTCTTCGCCGCCTCCGCCTTCGCCGGGGAGACCTCCCTCCTCGACGCTTCCCGCCTCGGACTGCTGGGGGGGACGGTCCTCGCCCTTGGCCTGGGCGGCACCGTCCTGACGCGGACCGCCGAACCGCACCGCTAGAAAGGCCGGGGAGCACAGCGGCCAGGTCGCCACCCTGCCGCTGGTCCCCCAGGTGGTCGACGCCGTGGGCGACCAGGTGCCCGTGGTGGTGGCCGGTGGGATCTACGACGGGCGAGGGCTTGCCGCCGCCCTGGTCCTCGGCGCCGGCGGGGTCTGGGTCGGGACCCGGTTCATCGCCACGCCCGAACCGGCTACAAGGAGCGCCTCCTCGCCACCGGGGAGGACGGGACCACGGTCAGCCGTGCCCGCTCGGGCAAGCCGATGCGGGTGGTCTGCAACGACTACACGGCCCACTTCGAGCACCATCCCGAGGAGCTCCGGCCGTTCCCCGACCAGCTCCGCCGGGCCGCCGGCGACGGCGCGTTCCACCTCGGAGGAGACGGCCGAACGGACGTCGACCCGGCCCGGCCCGGCCCGGCCCGGGAGTGCTATCCGGCGGGTCAGGGGGTCGGCGGGATCGACGCGCTCGTGCCGGCGGCCGACCTGGTCACCCGGTTCGTTGGCGAGGCCGATGCCGAGCTGGCGCGGGTCGGCTCGCCCATGGCCGGCGGCGCCGGGCAGGACACCCCCGTCCCCCCGAGCCCGCAGTAGCCGCCCGGGTTCGCCGCCAGGTACTGCTGGTGGTAGTCCTCGGCGTAGAAGAAGGGACCGGCCGGGCGCACCTCGGTGGTGATGGTGCCGTAGCCGGCGGCCGTCAGCTCCTGCTGGTACTCCAGCACGGCCGTCCCCGCCACCGCCTGCTGCGCTGGCGACGTGGTGTAGACGGCAGAGCGGTACTGCGTCCCCACGTCGTTGCCCTGGCGCATGCCCTGGGTCGGGTCGTGGCCCTCGAGGAACACCCGGAGCAGGGTCCCGTAATCGACCTTCGCCGGATCGAAGACGCACAGCACGACCTCGGCGTGGCCGGTGCGACCGGTGCACACCTGACGGTAGGTGGGGTCGGCGACGTCGCCGCCGCTATAGCCGACGGCGGTCGTGTAGACGCCGTCGAGCTGCCAGAAGAGGCGCTCGGCCCCCCAGAAGCAGCCCATGCCGAAGATCGCCGTCTCCGTGCCCTCGGGGAATGGCACGGAGATCGGGGTGTCGAGGACGAGGTGGCGTCGCATCACCTCATCGAACACCCGCCGCGTGCGCCGTGTTCCCGCGCTATGTACCGATATATCGTTCGTAATATCGGTATCGGTATCGGTGGAGGTGCGGCGATGCACGGACGGGAAGGTCGGCATGGGCCGGGACCGGGACCTGGTGGGCGGGGCGGCCCGTGGGGGCCGGGACCGGGTGGGCGACGGATGCGGCGCGGCGCCGTCCGGCGTGCCGTGCTGTGGGCGCTGACCGAGGGTCCGGCGCACGGCTACGAGGTGATGCGGCGCCTGGAGGATCGGAGCGGCGGCATGTGGCGCCCGAGCCCCGGCTCGGTCTACCCCACGCTCCAGATGCTGGAGGACGAAGGCCTCGTCCGGTCCCGCGCCGACGGCGGCACCCGGACGTACGAGCTGACCGACACGGGGCAGGCCGCCGCGTCGGCCCCGTCGTGGGGCGCTCCGCCCGAGGCCGAAGTCGCCCAGCTTCGGGCGCTCCACGAGGCGGTGCGAGAGGCCCGGGGCGCGGTCCGCCAGATCGCCGAGGCCGGTCGCCCCCACCAGCTCGAGCAGGCGACCGAGATCGTCCGCGAGGCCCGCCGGGCCCTCTACCGCCTCCTGGCCGAGGGATAGCCTCGCCCCGTGATGTCTCCAGTCCCCGTGACGTCCCCAGTCCCCGCGATATGCCCGTGACCGCAGCCCCTGCGGCCCCACTGACCCCGGGAGCACCTGCCGCCCCGGGGACACCGGCGCCTACGTCGGACCGGGCGGCCGTGATCGCCACCAGCGAGCTCACCAAGGTCTATGCCGGCGCCGACTTCCGCGCCGTGGACCGGCTCGACCTCAGCGTCGGGGCCGGCGAGATCTTCGGGCTCCTCGGTCCCAACGGTGCCGGGAAGACGACCACCGCCGGCATGTTGACCACCCGGGTGGTGCCCACCGCTGGCCACGCCTGGGTCGGTGGGATCGACGTGGTGGCCCACCCCGCCCTGGCCAAGCAGGTCCTCGGCATCGTCAGCCAGCAGAACACGTTGGACCGGCAGCTCACCGTCTGGGAGAACCTCTACTTCCACGGCCGCTTGTTCGGCATGGGCGCCCGCGCGTCGCGCCGCGAGGCAGACCGCCTGCTGGAGCAGTTCCAGCTGTCGAAGTGGGCCAAGGCGTCGGTGTACGCCCTGTCGGGCGGCATGGCCCAGCGGCTGATGGTGGCCCGGGCGATCTTCCACCTCCCGGCGGTGCTCTTCCTCGACGAGCCGACGGCGGGCCTCGACCCCCAGAGCCGCCTCGTGCTGTGGGACATCCTGCGGAGCCTCAACGAAGCGGGGCAGACCATCCTCCTCACGACCCACTACATGGAGGAGGCCGACCAGCTCTGCGGGAGGGTGGCGATCATGGACCACGGGCGCATCCTCGCCCTCGGCACGCCGGCCGACCTGAAGCGCAGCGTCGATGCCGACACCGTCGTCTCGGTGCGGGCGTCCGGGGACCAGGAGACCCTGGCGGCGCAGCTCGCCCGCGCCGTGCCGGGCACCACCCGCAGCCGGGTCGTCGACGGCGCGGTGGAGCTCCACGTCCGCGGTGCCGACCGGCTCCTCCCCCGCCTCATCACCGCCGCCGAGCAAGGCGGCTTCGACGTGGCGGACCTCTCCGTGGCCGAGCCGAGCCTCGAGACCGTCTTCATCAACCTGACGGGGAAGGAACTGCGCGACTGATGGCCACGGCCACCCCCGCTCCGCCGCCCATCACCCCGGGCATCACCCCGAGCACGCCCCCGGCGCCCCCCGCTGCGCCGGCGTCCCCCGCTGCGCCGGTCGGGCACGCCCCGACG
>JBOGGF010000029.1:0-1587 GCA_050743965.1 Acidimicrobiales bacterium | reverse complement strand
CCTCGGGACGGCGTCGCCGCCGTCGAGCCGACCGCTGCCTACATCATCCCGCCCATGCCGCCCATCCCGCCCATGCCGCCCATTCCGGCGGCGGCACCAGCCCCCTCGGGAGCCTTCTCGAGCTTGTCGGCCACGAGGGCCTCGGTGGTGAGCAGCAGGGCGGCTATGGAGGCGGCGTTCTGGAGGGCGGACCGGGTCACCTTGGCGGGGTCGATGATGCCCGCCTTCACCAGGTCCTCGAGCTCGCCAGTCACGGCGTTGAGGCCTATCGAACCGGTCTCGTCCTCTACCTGGCGGACGTAGACCGCCCCCTCGAGGCCGGCATTGGTGGCGATCCACCGCAGCGGCGCCTCGAGGGACCGGGCCACGATGCGCGCCCCGGTCGCCTCGTCGCCGTCAAGGCTCTCGGCCATCGTGCGCACCGCCTCTCGGCTGCGCACCAGGGCGGTGCCGCCACCGGCGACGATGCCCTCCTCCACCGCGGCCCGGGTCGCCGACAGGGCATCCTCGATCCGGTGCTTCTTCTCCTTGAGCTCCACCTCGGTGGCGGCGCCCACCTTGACCACGGCAACCCCGCCGGCCAGCTTGGCCAGCCGCTCCTGGAGCTTCTCCCGGTCCCAGTCGGAGTCGGTCTCGTCGATCTCCCGCTTGATCTGGGCGACCCGGCCCTTGACGTCGTCCGCGGCGCCGGCACCTTCGACCATGGTGGTGTCGTCCTTGGTGACGATCACCCGCCGGGCCCGGCCCAGCAGGTCGATGGTGGCGTTCTCCAGCTTGAGACCGATCTCCTCGCTGATGCCCTGGCCACCGGTGAGGACGGCCATGTCCTGCAGCATCGCCTTGCGGCGCTCGCCGAAGCCGGGGGCCTTCACCGCGACCGACGTGAACGTGCCCCGGATCTTGTTGACCACCAGGGTGGCCAGGGCTTCGCCCTCCACGTCCTCGGCCACGATCAGGAGCGTCTTGCCGGTCTGCATCACCTTCTCGAGCACCGGCACCAGGTCGTGGACGGCGCTGATCTTGCCGTTCAGGAACAGGATCAGGGGCTCGTCGAGGACGGCCTCCTGGCGCTCGGGGTCGGTGACGAAGTACGGCGACAGGAACCCCTTGTCGAACTGCATGCCCTCGGTGAGCTCGAGCTCCATGCCGAAGGTGTTGGACTCCTCGACGGTGACGGTGCCGTCCTTGCCCACCTTGTCGATGGCGTCAGCCAGCACCTCGCCGATGGCCGGGTCGGCCGCCGAGATGGAGGCCACCTGGGCGATCTCGGTCTTGCCCTCGATCTCCTTGGCCTGCTCGGCGATCGAGGCCACGGCGGCCTTGACCGCCTTCTCGATGCCGCGCTTGAGGGCGGCCGGGCTGGCGCCGGCGGCCACGTTGCGCAGGCCCTCGCCGATCAACGCCTGGGCGAGCACGGTGGCGGTCGTCGTGCCGTCACCGGCCACGTCGTTGGTCTTGGTCGCGACCTCCTTGACCAGCTGGGCACCCATGTTCTCGAACGGGTCCTCCAGCTCGACCTCTCGCGCGATCGACACGCCGTCGTTGGTGATGGTCGGTGCGCCGAACTTCTTGTCGATGACCACGTTG